>NZ_JBFUCJ010000040.1:0-51783 GCF_056405295.1 Variovorax sp. P1_H2
GCAGGGGGCTGAGGAGCCGTGGCTCCAAGCCTGCCTGCGCAGGCTTGGACGGCTCCGAAGGGCCGCTGCCTCTGGCGGCGACTCGAGGCGCCCGGACACGAAGTGCCGGGCAACCTGGGGGCGAGCTCACCCTATCGGCCAGACCACGCCGTTGTCGTTCAGGATGGCGTCGAGCGGCAGGTCGTGCGCCTCCGGCTCGAAATCGTCGATGAAGCCGTTCGCGAAGCCCAGCCCGACCGTGAACGGCCGGGGCTCCAGCGCCGCCAGCGTGCGGTCGTAGAAACCGCCGCCGTAGCCCAGCCGATAGCCGCCGGCGCTGTAGCCCAGGCAGGGCACGAACAGCAGCGTCGGCACGATCAGTTCGGTGTCCTTGGGCTTCGGGATGTCGAAGGCGTCGTTCTCCGTCGGGCAACCCGGATACCAGGCGTGGAAGGTCAGCGTCTTGTGGACCCGGTCGACCACCGGCAGCCCGATGCGGCGGCGCTGCGGCTCGTCGAGCAGCTCGCCATCCTCTTTCCAGCGGTGCAGCGCCGGCAGCGGGTCGAATTCGCCCTTGATCGGCCAGTAGGCACCGATCACGGTGTCCGGCCGCCCCACCAGCCAGATCCGCATCACGCGCTGCAGCAAGTCGGCGCGCGCAAGGCGGTCGGGCATGGCGAGGCGCTGCTCGATCAGCGCCGCGCGCAGTTGTCCCTTGAGAAAAGTGGCCGTTCCCGAGGTGTCGGCACCCTTTGACTTGTCCATAATCCCCCGATGCAGTTCGCAAGCATTTTGGCATCCGCGCGGCGCCTCCCCCGCGCCTCTTTTTCCACCCTCGCTTTTTCGCTCGTCCTGGCCGCCGCCGCGGCACTCCAGCCGGCCCGCGCGCAAATCGGCGGCGACGATGTCCTGCTGCAGATGAAGCAGGCTGCCCAGCGCGGCGACAAGGCCCGGCTGACCGGGCTGCTGCCGCAGGCGCTCGGCCATGCGCTCGAACCCTGGGCCGCCTACTGGGAACTGAAGGCCCGCCTCGGGGAGGCCAGCACCCAGGAAGTGCAGGATTTCCTGGCCCGCTATGCCGGCACCTACCAGGAAGACCGGATGCGCAACGACTGGCTGCTGCTGGCCGGCCAGCGCCGCGACTGGGACAGCTTCGGCGCGCTGCACCCCGACTTCCGCATGAACGACGATGCGCAGGTGCGCTGCTACGCGATCCTGGTCGAGACGCTGCGCTCGGCCAGCGCGACCCAGGCCCAGGCCGACGAGGTGCGGCGCAACTGGTTCGCCCAGCGCGAACTCGACGATGGCTGCCTGACCGCCGCCGACCGAATGATCGGCGCCCGCCTGATGTCGCCCAACGACGCCTGGAAGAAGGCGCGGCTGGCGATCGAGGCCAACCGTCCACAGGCGGCCCGCGCCGCCGTGACGCTGGTGGCGCCGGATGCCATCGGGCTGTTCGACGAAATGAACGCCAACCCGGCCAAGTTCCTGGCCGGCCGCGCCACCGCGGTCGCCAAGTCGCGCCGCGAGCTGGTGGTGCTGGCCCTGATCAAGATGACAGTGGCCGACCCGGCCGTGGCCGCATACCAGCTCGAGGCCAAATGGGACACCACCCTGTCGAACGAGGAGCGCAACTGGCTCTGGGGCGCCATCGGCCGCCAGTTCGCCACCAAGCTCTCGCCGCTGGCCAACGGCTATTTCGCCAACGTCACCAAGCTCGGCGACCTGACGGACGACATGCTGGCCTGGAAGGCCCGCGCGGCGCTGCGCACCCGCAGCTGGAAAGACGTGCAGGCCGCCATCGACGCCATGAGCGAGGCCCAGCAGCAAGACCCGACCTGGGTCTACTGGAAGGCCCGCGCCCTGCTCGCCGGCGGCGGCGACGCGCGCCGCGACCAGGCCCGCATCCTGTTCGAGAGCATCGCCGGGACCCGCGGCTTCTACGAGCTGCTGGCGCTGGAGGAACTGGGCCAGCGCGCCGCCGTGCCGACCAGGCCGGACCCGCTCACGCCGGAGGAAAAGGCCGCCGCGCGCAGCAACCCCGCGCTCAACCGCGCGCTGTACGCGATCATGATCGGGCTGCGCCCCGAGGGCACGCGCGAGTGGAACTACGCCACCAACCTGCACGACAAGGGCGGCATGGGCGACCGTGAGCTGCTGGCCGCCGCCGACATGGCCTGCCAGCGCGAGGTCTGGGACCGCTGCATCAACACCAGCGAACGCACCAAGGGCGTGATCGACGTCGAGCAGCGCTTCCCGATGCCCTTCCACGACACGGTGCTGCGCAAGAGCCAGGAGATCGGCCTCGACCCGGCCTACGTCTACGGCCTGATCCGCCAGGAAAGCCGCTTCATCATGGACGCCCGCTCGGGCGTCGGCGCCTCCGGCCTGATGCAGGTGATGCCGGCCACCGCGCGCTGGACCGCCAAGAAGATCGGCCTGGGCGACTTCACGCCGGGCCAGCTCAACGAGCGCGAGACCAACATCACGATCGGCACCAACTACCTCAAGCTCGCGCTCGACGATTTCGACGGCTCGATRGCCCTGGCTGCGGCGGCCTACAACGCCGGCCCGGGCCGGCCGCGCAACTGGCGCAACGGCCCGATCATGGAGGCCGCGATCTGGGCCGAGAACGTGCCTTTCAACGAGACCCGCGACTACGTCAAGAAGGTGCTCGCGAACACCACCAACTACGCCGCGGTGATCAGCGGCCAGCCGCAGTCGCTGAAGTCACGCCTGGGCAGCGTGGGCCCGCGCAACGCCAGCGAGCCCGAGCCCAACAAAGACCTGCCCTGAGGAAGGGAGTGAACCGAACCCTGCAGAGCCTGCGTGCCCAGCTGCCCGGCTGGGCCGTCGAATGGCTGGAAATCATCATCCCCGTGGCACAGGTGGCGCTGATCCTGCTGGCCGCCTGGCTGACATACAGGCTCGCGCGCCGGCTGATCCTGCGGGTGACCACGGGCTACGCACTGCCCGGCAACGTGGCCCTGATCACGCGCCGCACGGCCGCCTTCCTGATCTATGGCGGCGCCCTGCTGTGGGGCCTGGAGCGGCTGGGCGTCTCGGGCACCGTGCTGTGGACCGCCTTCACGAGCTTCGCCGCCGTCGGCGCGGTGGCCTTCTTCGCCGCCTGGAGCGTGCTGTCGAACATCTTCTGCGCGCTGCTGATCTTCACCACGCGCATGTTCTGGCCCGGCGACACGGTGGAAGTGCTGGAGAACGGCGAGAAGCCGGGCCTCAAGGGCCGCGTGCTGGACATCAACCTGGTCTTCACCACGCTGGAGGAAAGCGGCAGCGCGCAGCAGGGCACGACGCTGAAGATCCCCAACAGCATGTTCTTCCAGCGCGCCGTGCGCCGCTGGCACGGGGGCGCCCCCGTGCTGCCGCCGACGGTCGACCTGGCGCCGCCGCGCGCTCCCGACCTCCCGGCCGGCTGAGCGACGCGAACCGCGCATCAATTCCGGTTCGCGATGGCATCAATCGCGGCGCGCGACGCCGCTAGCATCGAAGGCTTTGCATCTCTCCGGAGGACCGCCATGACCCAGCTCTACATCGGCAACAAGAACTACTCGTCCTGGTCGATGCGGCCCTGGGTGCTGATGAAGCAGGCCGGCATCCCCTTCGAGGAAGTGAGGATGCGCTTCGACTCCTTCGATGCCGGCTCGCAGTTCAAGAACGCCATCGCTGCCCTCAATCCGGTCGCCAAGGTGCCGGTGCTGGTCGACGGCGGCCTGGTGGTCTGGGACACCCTGGCCATTGCCGAGTACCTGGCCGAGACCCATCCCGACAAGAAACTGTGGCCCGAGGCAGCGGCCGATCGCGCCCGCGCGCGCAGCATCTGCGCCGAGATGCACTCGGGCTTCAGTGGGCTGCGCGGCCATTGCGGCATGAACATCGAGGCTTCGTTGCCCGAAGTCGGCGCCCGGCTGCTGCGCGAGCAGCCGGACGTGAAATCCGATCTCGAACGCATCGTCCAGATGTGGGGCGAACTGCTGGCGCAGCACGGCGGGCCGATGCTGTTCGGCGATTTCACCATCGCGGACGCGTACTTCGCGCCGATCGGCACGCGCATCAAGACCTACGGGCTGCCGGTGCCGCCCGCCATCACGGCCTACATCGACCGCGTGCAGTCGCTGCCCGGCGTCAAGGCCTGGATCGACGAGGCGCTGGCCGAGAAGGACTTCCTGCCGTTCGAAGAGCCGTACCGCAGCGGGCGCTGAGCGCCTGCGCCGCGGCCTCTGCGCCTAGACTCGGCGCATGCAAACCTATCTCGTCGGCGGCGCGATCCGCGACACCTTGCTCGGCCGCACCGGCAGCGACCACGACTGGGTGGTGGTCGGCGCCACGCCCGAGCAGATGGCGGCGCGCGGCTACCTGCCCGTGGGGCGCGACTTCCCGGTCTTCCTGCATCCCGAGACACGCGAGGAATACGCGCTGGCCCGCACCGAGCGCAAGAGCGCGCCCGGCTACCGCGGCTTCGTCGTCCACGCCGCGCCCGACGTCACGCTCGAGCAGGACCTGGCACGGCGCGACCTGACGATCAACGCCATCGCGCTGCCGGCCGAGCGCATCGCCGCCGCCGACCGGCTCGACCTCGATCCGGCCGATCTGATCGACCCCTTCCATGGCCAGCGCGACCTGCGGCAAAAGCAGTTGCGGCACGTGACCGACGCTTTCCGCGAGGACCCCGTGCGCATCCTGCGCGTCGCGCGCTTCGCGGCCCGCCTCGCCGATTTCCAGGTGGCACCGGAAACCATGGCCCTGATGTGCGAGATGGTCGAGGCTGGCGAGGTCGATGCGCTGGTGCCCGAGCGGGTCTGGCAGGAACTCGCGCGCGGCTTGATGGAAGCGCGGCCCTCGCGCATGTTCGAGCTGCTGCGTGCCTGCGGCGCACTGGCGGTGCTGCTGCCCGAGGTCGATCGCCTGTGGGGGGTGCCGCAGCCCGAAGCCCACCATCCCGAGGTCGACACCGGCGTGCACCTGATGATGGTGCTCGACATGGCGGCCAGGCTCGCGGCGCCGCTGGGCGTCCGCTTCGCCTGCCTGGTGCACGACCTCGGCAAGGGCAGCACGCCGGCCGACGCGCTGCCGCGCCACATCGGCCACGAACAGCGCAGCGCGACGCTGCTGCGCGCGCTGTGCGAGCGCTGGCGGGTGCCGGTCGAGGTGCGCGAACTGGCCGACGTGGTGGCGCGCGAGCACGGCAACATCCACCGCAGCGGCGATCTCGGCGCCGCGGCGACGGTCCGGCTGCTCGAGCGCTGCGACGCCTTCCGCAAGCCCGAGCGCTTCGAGGACGTGCTGCTGGCCTGCGAGTGCGATGCGCGCGGGCGTCTGGGCCTGGACGAAGCACCGTATCCGCAGCGCCCCCGCCTGCTCGCGGCCCTGGCGGCGGCGYGTGCGGTGGCGACCGAGCCGATCGCGCGCGACGCCCAGGCGGCCGGCGCCACCGGGCCGAAGATCGGCGAGGCGATCGCCCGCGCGCGGGTCGCGGCGGTCGCGGCGGCCCTGCCCGCCCCTGCTTCCTGATTGGCGAACTTGGCCGACGCGCCCGGGAGCGCGAGTCTGCTATGGTTTTGCCTCCATGCAGACGCCCCCCCGACTCCGCCCCGACGCGGCCCTCTTCCTCGATTTCGACGGCACCCTGGTGGACCTCGCCGAGACACCCGAGGCGATCCGCGTGCCTGCGGCCCTGGTGGGCTTGCTCGGCGACCTCCATGGCCTGCTCGGCGGCGCGCTGGCGGTGGTCTCCGGCCGCCAGATCGACGTGCTCGATCGCTTTCTTGCGCCCCTGCGCCTGCCGGCCGCGGGCGAGCACGGCGTGCAGCGCCGCGATGCCGACGGCCGGATGCAGGAGCAACGCGCCCCCGATCTCACGCGGGTTCTAGCTGCCGCCAACGAACTCGCCCGGGTGCACGAGGGTCTGCTGGTGGAACGCAAGCACGCCGCCATCGCGCTCCACTACCGGCTCGCACCACAGCTCGAAGCGGTCTGCCGCGACGCCCTGGCGCGCATCATCTTCGACCAGCCGCAGTTCGAACTGATGCACGGCAAGTTCGTGTTCGAAGTCAAGCCCGCGGGCATCCACAAGGGCATCGCGATCGCCGCCTTCATGCAGGAGGCACCGTTCGCCGGGCGGACGCCGGTGTTCGCCGGCGACGACACCACCGACGAGAACGGCTTTGCCGTGGTGCAGCCGATCGGCGGCATCGCGATCAAGGTGGGCTCGGGCCCCAGCCAGGCGCTGCACCGGCTCGATTCGCCACGCGCGATGTTCGAATGGCTGATCGTGGCACGGGACCTGCTGGCATCGCCCGACAAGACAGACACCCCGAGGAGGACCGAGGAATGACCCCCGCCCACGCTGAGGCCGCCGCCAAAAATCACACCGGCGTTTCGACTGCGATCCCGCACGGCGGCTTCGCGCCGCCGGCGCCGGCCTCGCTCGATGTCGGCGTGATCGGCAATTGCGCCTACAGCGCGCTGGTCGACGCCCGCGGCCGGGTGGTCTGGTGCTGCCTGCCGCGCTTCGACGGCGACCCGGTCTTCAACGCCCTGCTCGATCCGGGTGCGGACGCCAGCGCATGGGCCATCGAGATCGAGGACTTCGCGTCCTCGAAGCAGTGGTACGAGCCGAACACCGCGGTGCTGCGCACCCGGCTCTTCGACAGCGCCGGCCAGGGCATCGAGATCACCGACCTGGCGCCGCGCTTCCACAGCCGCTCGCGCTATTTCCGGCCGCTCACGATGGTGCGCCGGGTCAAGCCGATCCAGGGCACGCCGCGGATCCGCGTCTCCCTGGCGCCGCGCTTCCAGTGGGGCGCGACGGCGCCGACGATCACGCGCGGCAGCAACCACATCCGCTATGTCGGCCCCGACTTCACGCTCCGGCTGACCACCGATGCCTCGGTCTCGCACATCCTTTCGCACCAGCCTTTCGTGCTCTCGCGCGAATACAACTTCGTGCTCGGCGCCGACGAAACGCTGACCGACGGCATCGTCGACACCGCACGCCACTTCGAGCAGGAGACCATCGCCTACTGGCGCACCTGGAGCAAGCGGCTGGCGATCCCCTTCGAGTTCCAGGAAGCGGTGATCCGGGCCGCGATCACGCTCAAGCTCTCGCTCTACGAGGACACCGGGGCGATCGTCGCGGCGATGACCACCAGCATCCCCGAGGCGCCGGGAAGCCAGCGCAACTGGGACTACCGCTACTGCTGGCTGCGCGACGCGTTCTTCGTGGTGCGCGCGCTCAACAGCCTGTCGGAAGTCGGCACGATGGAAGACTACCTGCGCTGGCTGTCCAACGTGGTGATCGGCTCGCACGGCGAGCACATCCAGCCGCTCTACGGCATCGGGCTCGAGCGCGAGTTGCCGGAATCCTTCGTCGAAGGCCTGCCGGGCTATCGCGGCATGGGGCCGGTGCGGGTCGGCAACCAGGCGCAGGAGCATTTCCAGCACGACGTCTACGGCAACATCGTGTTGGGCGCGGCGCAGTCCTTCCACGACCACCGGCTGCTGAGCCGGGCCGGCGTCAACGAATTTCCGTACCTGGAGGCGGTCGGCGAGCAGGCGATACGCGTCTACGGGACGCCCGACGCGGGCATGTGGGAGCTGCGCACGCGGGCCCGCGTGCACACGAGCTCGGCGCTGATGAGCTGGGCCGCCTGCGACCGGCTGGCGAAGATCGCGCGCACGCTGGGCCTGCCCGAGCGCGCGGCCTACTGGCACGGGCATTCGTCGCGGATGCGCGAGGAGATCCTGACCCGGTCGTGGTGCGAGGAGCGCCAGGCCTTCGCCGAGAGCTTCGGCGGCCACGAACTCGACGCCAGCGTGCTGCTGATGGTCGAGGTCGGACTCATCGACGCCCGCGACCCGCGCTTCATCTCGACCGTCGAAGCGATGGAGAAGTCGCTCTGCGACGGTCCCTACATGCGCCGCTACGAGGCCGCCGACGACTTCGGCAAGCCCGAGACCGCCTTCAACATCTGCACCTTCTGGCGCATCGACGCGCTGGCCAAGATCGGCCGCAAGGCCGAGGCGCGGCAGATCTTCGAGACCATGCTGGCGGCGCGCAATCCGCTCGGGCTGTTGTCCGAGGACACCCACCCGCTGACCGGCGAGATGTGGGGCAACTTCCCGCAGACCTACTCGATGGTCGGGATCATCAATGCGGCGGTGCGGCTGTCCGCGCCTTGGGACTCCTGCATATGAGTCGACTCGTCGTGGTCTCCAACCGCGTCGCCGACCCGCGCAAGCCGGCGGCCGGGGGGCTCGCTGTCGCCCTCGGCGAGAGCCTGCACCAAAGCGGCGGGCTGTGGTTCGGCTGGAGCGGCGCGATCGTCGAGAAGGGCCCGACCGGCGAAGGCGATCTGCATCGGCAGCAGGCCGGCAAGGTGACGCTGGCCACCATCGACCTGAGCCGCGAGGACCACGACAGCTACTACCAGGGCTACAGCAACGACGTGCTGTGGCCGGTGTTCCACAACCGGCTCGACCTGGCGCACTTCGACGCCGGCTTCATCGGCGGCTACCGGCGCGTGAATCAGCTGTTCGCGCGCAAGCTGCTTCCGCTCTTGAAGAGCGACGACATCATCTGGGTGCACGACTACCACCTGATCCCGCTGGCGGCCGAGCTGCGCGCGATGGGCTGCAGGCAGCGCATCGGCTTCTTCCTGCACATCCCGCTGCCGCCGCAGATCATCATCGCCGCGATCCCGCAGCACGAGTGGCTGATGCGCTCGCTGTTCGCCTACGACCTGATCGGCTTCCAGGCCGAGCAGGACGTGCAGCACTTCGAGCACTATGTGAAGAACGAAGCCCACGGCGAGATCCTCGAGAACCACATGTACCGCGCCTATGGGCAGAAGGTGCGCTGCAACGCATTCCCGATCGGCATCGACGTCGACGAGTTCGCGGCCCTCACGCACGCCAAGGAATCGCGCGACATGTACGAGACCATGAAGCGCGAATACTCGAGCCGGCGCCTCCTGCTGGGAATCGACCGGCTCGACTATTCGAAGGGCATCCCGCAGCGCGTGCGCTCGTTCCGCGAGCTGCTGGCCAACTACCCCGAGAACCGCCGCAGCGCCACCTTGATCCAGATCGCCTCGCCGACGCGCGAGACGGTCGATGCCTACGCCGACATCCGGCGCGAGCTCGAGTCGCTGTGCGGTGCGATCAACGGCGACTACGGCGAGCTCGACTGGATGCCGGTGCGCTACATCCACCGCATGGTGGCCCGCAAGCGCGTGCCCGGCCTGTGCCGGGCCGCCGCGGTCGGCCTGGTGACGCCGCTGCGCGACGGCATGAACCTGGTGGCCAAGGAGTACATCGCGGCGCAGGACCCGGCCGACCCGGGCGTGCTGGTGCTGTCGCGCTTCGCCGGTGCCGCGGAGCAGCTCAAGGAAGCGCTGCTGGTGAACCCCTACGACACCCACGGCACCGCCGAGACCGTGCAGCAGGCGCTGCAGATGCCGCTCGAGGAGCGCCGCGAGCGGCACCAGAAGCTGCTGGCGCGCATCCGCGAGCAGGACGTGCACTGGTGGCGCCAGGGCTTCCTGCTCGCGCTGCGCGAAGCGGCGAGCGAACGCTAGCCACGGGCCGGTTCAGCGCCAGGCCGCGGCGCCGGTCAACAACTGCACCAGCCGCGCCACGCCCGAGGCGGCCTCCGGCCTTCTGGCCGCGGGCATCGCGACGGCCCCCACCCGGGCGGGCGACAGCGCCGTCACCTCGATCCAGCCGCCGCGCTCGAAGACATGGATTTCGCCTTCTTCGAGCCGCGTCTCGGCGCGGAAGACGGTTTCACCCAGCCAGGACGGCGGCGCGGCCAGGTCGACGCAGCCTTGCGCGACCCTCAGCACGAAGCCGGCATCGACGGCCATGCGCAGCGTCTGGCCGGGCTGCAGGCGGGTGGATTCGGGAAGCTCGGTGGTCATCGCAGGTGCCCTGTCGAAGAGTTGCAATGGCTTCATCGTAGGCAGCAGGCTGCCTCAAAAACAGGCACAGAAAACGGCTTTCAAGGCGCAACAGCGCGATCGGGAACGCATCTGTTATGGTCCATTTCTCGCCAATCTGCACCTGTTTTCACCGACCCGCCTGCGCCAGCATCGACCGCATGGAACCGCCACCGCTCTATCGCCAACTGGCCGGCCACTACCTGGACGCGATCCGCGCCGGCTCGCTGAAGCCGGGCGACAAGCTGCCCTCGCTGCGCAGCCTGATGCGCCTGCACGGCACCAGCCTGTCGACCGCGCTGCAGCTGTGCCGCACGATGGAAGCCGAAGGCTGGGTCGAAGCGCGCGACCGGTCGGGCTATTTCGTCAAGCGCCCGCGCCGGCTCACGATCGCCACCATGGACGAGCCCGCGACCGGCGTGGCGCCCGATCCGGCACAGTACGTCGGCATCCATTCAAAGGTGTCGGATTTCGTCGCGCGGCGGCGGCAGGGCGAGGTGCGGATCGACTTCTCGACCGCGCGCGGGGCGCCTGAGCTCTACCCAGGGCAGGCGCTGCGGGCGATCATGATCCGCCTGCTGCGGCAGCGGCCCGCGCTGCTCACCACGGCCGCGCCCTCGCGCAGCCGCACGCCATTGCGCGAAGCCGCCGCCCGGCGCGGCCTGCGCGTGGGCATGACCCTGTCGCCCGATGAAGTGCTGACCACCAACGGCTGCATCGAGGCGCTCAACCTCGCGCTGCGCGCGGTCGCCCAGCCCGGCGACACGGTGGCGGTCGAGTCGCCGACCTTCTACGGGCTGCTGCAAGTGCTCGAAAGCCTCGGCATGCGGGCGCTCGAGATTCCGACCAGCCCGCAGACCGGCCTGTCGATCGAGGCGCTGGAGATGGCGCTCGATGCCTACGGCCACATCAAGGCCGTGGTGGCCGTGCCGCATCTGCAGAATCCGCTCGGCAGCGTGATGCCCGACGCGCACAAGGAGCGGCTGGTGGCGCTGTGCGAGCGCCACGGCGTCGCGCTGATCGAGGACGACACCTACAGCGAACTGCTGGACGCCGACACGCCGCCGCGCGCGATCAAGTCATGGGACCGCACGGGCAACGTGATCCATTGCGCCTCGCTGCACAAGATCCTCGCACCGGGCATGCGGCTCGGCTGGATCTCGGCCGGCCGCTGGCACAGCCGTGTCGAGATGCTCAAGTACACGCAGACGCGCAGCAACGAGGAACTCTCGCAATGGGCGGCCGGCGACTACATGAACACCGGCGCCTACGAGCGCCACCTGCGCCGCCTGCGAGAACGGCTCCGGCTGCAGCGCGAGCAGACCGCCGACGCGATCGCCGCGCACTTTCCCGCCGGCACGCGGCTGAACTACCCGCCCGGCGGATTGCAAGTGTGGGTGGAACTGCCCGATCGCTTGCCATCGACGACGGTCTTCGACGCCGCGCTGCGCGAGCGCATCCTGGTGGCGCCGGGCACGCTGTTCTCGAACTCGTCGCGCTTCGACCACTACCTGCGCATCAATTGCGGCTGGCCCTACGACGACGCGATCGAAGCGGGGTTGCGCCGGCTGGGCGAGATCGTCGGCGAATGCGCGGTGGGGCCAGGCACGATGACGCGGATAGCGGCCTGACCCGGCACATTCGCGGGCACGCCGAACCAGGTGCCGAAGCCGAAACGTGGGGATGGCGATGCGTTTCTTCGATTCACTGGATCAACGCATCAGCACGAAATAGCAGCGACTTCGGGACGGCAATTCCGAGTGCCTTCGCAGTCTTGAGATTGATCACCAGCTCGAACTTGGTCGGCTGTTCCACAGGAAGCTCACCGGGGTTCCCGCCCTTGAAGATCTTGTCGACGAAGCTGGCGAACCGGAAATAGAGGTCGGGATAGTTCACCGCGTAGGCTACCAATCCCCCGGCTTCGACGAACTCGCGGGCGGGCCAGGCGGCAGGCAGGGAATTGCGTGCCACCAGGTCGAGGATCGTTTGCTGGTGCATCTGGGTAAGACCGTCTGCCCCGATGACAAGCGCGTCGACATGCTGTCGGACTGCCAGCTCGAATGCGCGGCTTAGGTCGCCTTGGCTCCGCACGTCAAGAAGCTCGGCGCGCAGACCTAGCGCGCGGGCCGCCGACTTTGTCTCTTCCCATTCGGGTGGAGCAGCCGGATTGCCCATGTTGTGAAGCAACGCAACGCACGAGAGATTCGGAACCAGCTCTTTGATGAGTTCAATCCGTTTCGCCGTCAACTCGGTGCTGAAGGTCGTCACACCCGTAATATTGCCACCGGGGCGGGCATAGCTTGTCACGATGGCACGCGGGTCGCCCATCGTCGCCATGAGCAATGGAATTGTTCCCGTCGCGTTCTTGGCCGCGATTGCGGCAGGGGTCCCCCTGGTCAAGATCAGATCGACCTTCAGACGTACCAGTTCGGATGCGAGGTCCGGGAACCGCTCGGCACGACCTTCTGCCGATCGATACTCAATGATCAGGTTGCGGCCTTCCACATAGCCGAGTTCCCGCAGCCCGTTACGCAGGGCATCGAGATTGGCGGCGTTCTGGGAGGCGGGGATCGGCTCCAGAATCCCAATGCGATAGATCTTCCCCCCTTGTTGCGCGCGCGCGGCAAGCGGCGCGGCGACGAGAGCACCCGCAACACCACCGATGAACGTCCGCCGGTCCATCACTGAAGAGCCTCGTTGACGATAGAACGTGGGAACATACCACGCCTGCCGCCGAGGCTACACGCCCGCAGACGGGTGACTGCTTTCAGAATATTGCCCGACGCCGCCGAATGTCAGCGGTTGGCCGACTTGCCATGCTTGGGCGGAGGTCGGGGTCGGCGCGGGGGTGGCTGCGGGCGCGGCGGAAAGTAACCGGAATCGGCCTTGCAGCGTGAGTTAACCGAGCGCCCGGGAAGGACAGCAACCGCAAGCCGGTAGTTCCCGCCCCTGCATGCCAGCCCAAGCATTGCCCATCGGCGCCTGGGACCACAATGCTGCACCTCCATCAACAATCGCGATCAATGAACGACGACTTGGACGCACGGATCCGCTCAGGCAAGGCACTGAGCGAATCGATGGGCAATTTCCACGTGACCGAATGGAATCCCGAACGCAAGGCCCTGAAGGCGGCATTCACGGTTCGGCCCGAGTATTGCCACACGAACGGAACGATCGCTCAAGGCGGATTCATCACCGCCTGGCTCGATGCGGCGATGGCGCATGCCGTGATTCACGATACCGGGCATGCGCAAACCGTCTTCAGCCTGGAGATCAAGGTCAGCTTCTACGAAAAGGTCAGCCCCGGCGAGGGTTGGGTCGAGGGACGAGTGATCAGACGCGGCAAGCGGGTCACCTTTCTCGAGGCTTCGCTTTACAACCCCGCAGGCAAGTTGGCGGCCGAAGCCACATCGACCGGCATACTGGCCGATCTCTAGAGCGCAGGGTAGCGAACAACGCCGGCCGCGCGATCAGCCGCCCGGCTTCCCCACCGCCTCGTCGTCGACAGCCTTCTGCACCGCCTTGTAGAAGTCCTCCCGCGCCGTCATCTCGGCACGGGCCGTGGCCCCGCCGGCCCAGTCGCCGTTGGAGGCGATCACCAGCCCGCGCCTCGGATCGATGAAGATGCCTTGGCCGAAGATGCCGCGCGCGGCGAAGCTGCCGTCGTCGTAAGTCCACCACTGGAAGCCGTAGCCGCGGCCCGGTCGCCCGATGTCCGCCTGCCGTGCGGTGGCCTGGGCCAGCCAGCCGTCCGGCACGATCGGTTGCCCACCAACGCGCGCACCGCCGAGGATGAACTGCCCGAAGCGCGCGAAGTCGCGCGTAGCCGCCTGGATGCAGCAGCCGCTGATCTCCTGGCCGGTACGGCTCAGGACCCACGTGGCCTGCTGCTCCATGCCGGCCGGCACCCAGATCTTTTCCGACAGGTAGCTCGCCAGTGGCTTGCCCGTGGCCCGCACCACCAGCACGCCCACCAGATTGGTTTCGCCGGTGCTGTAGTTCCAGCGGGTGCCGGGCGGCGCTGCACGCGGCAGCTTGCGAAGGTAGCTCACCAGCGCATCGACGCCTTCTTCGGGCTTGTGGTTGTTGAAGCGTGCCACGTCCGAATTCGGATCGGCGTAGTCCTCGTTCCAGCGCACGCCGGAGGTCATGGTCAGCAATTGGCGGATGCTGACGTCGTCATAGGCCGAGCCTTTCATCTCGTGGATGTAGTCGCTGACCTTGTCGTCGAGGCTGCGGATGTGGCCGTCACGGACGGCGGCGCCGAGCAGCGTGGACGTGATGGACTTCGCCACGGAGAAGCTGGTCCAGCGCCCGTCGCGGTCGAAGCCCAGGCCATAGCGCTCCAGGCGCAGCTTGCCATCGTGCAGGATCACGAGCGCGGCACTCCGTTGCTGCGCCATGTAGGCGTCGACGTCCAGCGGCAGCGCCAGCGGCGGGCCCCCAAGCAACGGCGACGGCGTACCGCCGGCGGGGACGACGCGTGCCTTGGCGAGCACCGGCAGGCGGTCGAGCGCCCGGAATGCCGCATCGCGCTGCGGCTGGCTCCAGAACAGCACGTCGCGGTCAGTCGGCAGCGTGGCGAGCAGCCCGCGCGTTTCCTTGTCCAGGTTGAACCAGCCTGCTGTGGCAGCGATGGCGACGGCGACGAAGGCCCCGAGAACGATCCTGCCAAGCTTCATGCGGTGAATCCCAATCAATCGACCAACGCCAGCGCCCCATAGTCCCCCACCCTGTCGCCGAGTCCGGCCGGCACGAGCAACGCGCCGCGCGTCAACGCCGCAAGCTTGCCATCGACCTGCGCTTGCAAGCGCGGCAGCAGAAAGTCGCGGTTGTTCCAGAACACGCTTCCACCCAGGCTGACGCGCTGCAGATCGAGCGTGGCAATCAGGTTGTAGAGCATGCGCCCCATGATCCGGCACAGCGCATCGGTGGTCGCCAAAGCCTGCGGTTCGCCGCGCGCGGCGGCCGCGAACAAGTCGGCCGCGGGCTCGCCAAAGCGCCGCGCGATGCCGTTGCCCGCTGCGAGTGCCTCCACGTCGCCGTGGTTGCCGCAGCCGCACAGCGCGCTGTTGTCGTCGTCGGAAACGAAGCTGTGGCCCGCATGGCCCGCGTTGCCGTTCTTGCCGTGCAGCACGCGGCCATCGACGCACAGGCCGACGCCGACGCCGGTGCTCCAGGTGACGTAGGCGCAATGGTCGACGCCTTGCAGCGCACCCCAGCGGCGTTCGGCCTCCAGCGCGGCGACGGCATCGTTCTCGACCCGCACGCGGCCGAAGCGCTGGCGCAGCGGCGCTTCGAGCAGCGCGGTCATCCACTGGTTGGGGAGTCCACGCGCGGGGCCGGCGATGCCGCCGCAGATGTTCGGGGTCGCGAGTTCGACCACGCCGTCGCGCAGTTCGAAGGGGCCGGCGGTCGAGACGCCGACGCAGTCCACGCTCGCGGCGCCGATGCGCTGCTCCGCGCAGACTTCCTCGATCAGCCGGATGATCTGCACCGCGACGGCGTCGTTGCCGCCGGTCTTGGCGGTAGGCTCGCTGCGGCGGCCGAGAAGGGGCGAGGCGCTGTCGGCCGACAGGCTCACGGCCACCTTGGTGCCACCGAGATCGACACAGGCTCTCATGGGTGCCCCCACGCTCGGCACTTCGTGTCCTCGCTGCCCCCCGAGGGGGCGCGAGCTTGCTTGGGGCGGCCCTGCACTGCGCTCATCTGTTCAGATCCATCGTGCGACCAGGGCCGCGATCATGCTCAGCAACACCGTGCTGGCGATCGGCAAGTGCCAGTCGCGGCCGAAGGCACGGAACTCGAAATCGCCGGGCAGCCGCCCGAAGCCGAAGCGCCGCAGCCAGGCCGTGAGCCCGCTCATCAGCACCAGCGCCAGGACGACGACGATCAGCCAGCGAATCATGGCTGCAGTTTAGGCCGCGAGCAGGTCCAGCGCCTGCCGGTGAAGTTCGCGCGTGGCGGCGGCGACCACGCGGCCGTCCGACTGCAGGCCGAGCGGCTGGCCCTGCCAGTCGGTGACGATGCCGCCCGCGGCCTCGATCAGCCCGGTCGGGCCGAGGTAGTCGTAGGGCTGCAGGCCGGTCTCGACCACCAGGTCGATGGTGCCGCCGGCCAGCTGGGCATAGCCGTAGCAGTCGCCGCCGAAGCGGCGCATCGCGCAGCGCCGGCTCAGGCGGTCGAAGGCCTGCCAGTCGGCCGGATCGAAGATGTCGGGCGAGGTGGTCACGATGCGGGCCTCGGCGACGGCGCTGCAGTGGCTGGCGCGAACCGCCCGGCCGTTGCGCTGCGCACCCAGGCCGGCCTGCCCGATCCAGCGCTCGCCGAGCACCGGCATGTCGACCATGCCGAGTTCGACCTTGCCGCCGCGCAGCAGCGCGATCAGCGTGCCCCAGAGCGGCGAGCCGGTGATGAAGCTGCGCGTGCCGTCGATCGGGTCGAGCACCCAGACCCGCTCGGCGTCGACCCGCTCCAGGCCGTGCTCCTCGCCGAAGATGCCGTCGGCCGCGCGCTCGGCGCCGAGGATCTCGCGCATCGCGGTCTCGGCCGCGCGGTCGGCCTGGGTCACCGGGCTTTCGTCCGCTTTCGAGATGACGTCGAGCGGGGTGCGGAACAGGCGCAGCGAGTGCGAGGCCGCCGCATCGGCCAGTGCGTGGGCGACGCGCAGGTCGTCGGCCGGTGTGAAGGTGGAACTCATGGGTGGATTAGAACCCAGCGCCGGCAATGCGATCGCCGTCAGAGGGTGTGGCTGCGGTCGCCTTCGGCGAATCCGATCGCCCGCCAGGGCTCCCCGACGGCGAAGCCGACCACCTTGAACAACTCGCCCATCTCGTGCTCGTGGATCAGCCGCGCCGCCATGGCGCGTTCGGCCAGCGAAGCCGCCTCCATCATCGGCAGGATGCCGGCATTGAGCAGGAACCTGGCCTGGCTGCAGTAGCCGAGCACCTCGAGGCCGGCATCCTGTCCCGCCAGCGCCACGCCGGTGAAGTTGACATGGGCCGTGATGTCCTTGGCGCCGACGTCGGACAACGGATCGCCGTCCGCCTGGTGGCCGCGGTGGCACATCACGGTGCCCATGTGGCGCTGCGGATGGTAGTACTCGGCCTCGGGGAAGCCGTAGTCGATGAAGAAGGCGGCGCCCTGCTTCAGGCGGTCGGCCAGTGTCGCGACGAAGGCCTCGGCCTGCGGATGGATCTCGGTCAGGTAGTCGTGCGCACCCTCGATCTCGAGCGGCGGCCGCAGGGCCGTGGGCCGGTCGTCCCAGACGAAGCCCTGGCCCCGGCGGACCACGCCGCGCTCGTGCCATCGGCCGCCCTTGCGCACCAGCAGCTGCACCGGCATCGCATCGAGCACTTCGTTGCCAACCACCACGCCGCGCATTTCTGCCGRCAGTTCGGCCAGCCATTCGACTTTTCCCGCGTGCTGCGCGAGCGTCTGCTGCTGGCGCTCGCGCAGGGTGCCGGAGAGATCGACGATGCGATAGCGCTCGAGCTGCCCGCCGAGCGCCTCCAGGAGCTGCGAGGCCAGCGCACCGGTGCCGGCGCCGAACTCCCAGACTTCCCGCGTGCCGGTCTTTTCGAGCGCCTCGGCCACCTGCACCGCCAGGGTGCGGCCGAACAGCGGCGTCAGTTCGGGCGCGGTCACGAAGTCGCTGCCCGAAGCCGGCATCCGGCCGAACTTGCGGCTCGCGCTCGCGTAGTAGCCGAGTCCCGGTGCGTACAAAGCCAGGGCCATGAAGCGGTCGAACGGCAGCCAGCCGCCGGCCCGCTGCAGCGTGGCATCGATAATCTTGGTCAACGGGGTGGCGCGTTCGGCGCCCTGCTCCAGGTTCATAAGTAACGGAAATCTATCAGGATGGCTGAATCGACCCCACGCCGAGGCGTGCTCGTGACCGGCGGCGGCCAGCGACTGGGCGCCGCGGTCTGCGAGGCCTTCGCGCGCGCGGGCTGGCGGGTGTGGTGCCAGTACCGCGCCTCGCGGGCGCAGGCGCTGGCATTGTGCGCGCGCCTCGCCGACGAGGGCCACGAGGCGAGCGCGATCGAGGCCGACATCGGCAGCGAGCCGGGCCGCATCGCGCTGGTCGACCAGGCCTCGGCCGAAGGGCCGCTGGCCTGCATCGTCAACAACGCCTCGGCCTTCGAGCCCGACACCGGGCTCGACTTCGACGCCGACGCCGCCCTGCGCCAGCTCGGCGTGAACCTGATCGCGCCGCTGTCCTTCGCCCGGCTGCTGGCGCAGCGCGCCACGCCCGGCGACGGCATCGACCGCTCGGCGATCCACGTCTTGGACCAGAAGGTCTACAACCTGAACCCCGACTACTTCTCCTACACCGTGTCCAAGCTGGCGCTGGAACGCGCGGTGGCGCTGCAGGCGCAGTCGCTGGCRCCCGCGCTGCGGGTCTGCGGCGTGGCGCCGGGCATCCTCTACCGGAGCGGGCCGCAGACCGAAGCCAACTTCGCCCGGGCGCGCCAGGCCAACCTGCTGCGCCGCGCCATCGATCCGGCCGATGTCGCCCGCGCCTGCGTCTTCCTGGCCGGCACGCCCAGCGTGACCGGAACCACCCTTTGCGTCGACAACGGCCAGCACCTGGTGCCGTTGGCGCGCGACATCATGTTCGTCGTCGACGACCTGCTGAAAGCCTCTCCTCCATGAGCCGCCGGGCCGCTCCCAAGGCGAATACCGCAGCGCTTCTGCGCGAAGGTTGCCCAATGAACCGCCGGGCCGCTCCCAAGGCGAATCTGAAGCGCTGCTGCGCGAAAGTACTCCAATGACCACCGCTGCCCTCGACCCCCTTTTGCTGACCTGCCGGCGCGTCTTCCTGCGCGACTACGAGGTCTGGATCAACATCGGCGTGCACGAATTCGAGAAGCGCGCCGAGCAGCGCGTGATCATCAACGTCGACCTCTACGTGCCGCTCGACGTCTCGACGCCGAAGGCGGACGAGCTCGACGAGGTGGTCGACTACGACTTCATCCGGCGGACCGTCGCCACGCGCCTGAGCAAGGGCCACATCCACTTGCAGGAAACGCTGTGCGACGACATCCTGACGCAGGTGCTGGCGCACCCGAAGGTGCAGGCCGCGCGGGTGTCGACCGCCAAGCCCGATGTGTATCCCGACTGCGATGCGGTGGGTGTCGAAGTTTTCAGGAGCAAGTGAATGTTGCTCGCCCCCAGGTTGCCCGGCACTGCGTGTCCGGGCGCCTCGAGTCGCTGCCAGAGGCAGCGACTCTTCGGAGCCGTCCAAGCCTGCACAGGCAGGCTTGGAGCCGCGGCCCCTCAGCCCCCTACCGGGGGCAACACCAGCGGCCGGGCGTTGCCGGTTCCGCGGTGTTTCACCAACGGGCCTGGCTGCGCCGGCCGGGGAGACCGGCGCTGTGGTCGTTTTTCGGCTGCGCGCAGCGCGCCCCTTCGTGGGCAGCCGCGGAACCGGCTTTGCCGGGCCGCTGGCTGCGCCCCCGGTGAGGGTGGGCGGCTACACGAAGTGAGCCAACCTGGGGGCGAGCCAACCCTCGAAAGGATTTGAAATGAGTGTTGTCTGGACTGAAGAAGAACCTGCGGCGATCGGCGCCGCCGCGCTCAAGATCGAGCGCGAGACCCACAAGCTCGAGAAGCGGCTGTGCCGCGAGGTCGGCCGTGCGATCGTCGACTACAACATGATCGAGGAAGGCGACAAGGTCATGGTCTGCGTCTCGGGCGGCAAGGACAGCTACGGGCTGCTCGACATCCTGCTCAAGCTGCGGGCCCGGGCGCCGATCCACTTCGACATCGTGGCGGTCAACCTCGACCAGAAGCAGCCGGGTTTCCCCGAAGACGTGCTGCCGGACTACCTGACGGCCCTGGGCGTGCCCTTCCACATCGAGGAGCAGGACACCTACTCGATCGTCAAGCGCGTGATCCCCGAAGGCAAGACCACCTGCGGCCTCTGCAGCCGGCTGCGCCGCGGCATCCTGTACCGCGTGGCCGACGAGCTGGGCGCCACCAAGGTGGCGCTGGGCCACCACCGCGACGACATGCTGCAGACCTTCTTCCTGAACATGTTCTTCGCCGCCAAGCTGAAGTCGATGCCGCCGAAGCTGGTGAGCGACGACGGCAGGCACATCGTGATCCGGCCGCTGGCCTATGTCGCCGAGAAGGACATGGTCCGCTGGGCCCAGCACCGCGCGTTCCCGATCATTCCGTGCACGCTGTGCGGCAGCCAGGAGAACCTGCAGCGCAAGCAGGTCGGCGAGATGCTGCGCGAGTGGGATCGCAAGTTCCCGGGCCGGATCGAGAACATGTTCAATGCCATGCAGAACATCGTGCCCTCCCACCTGCTCGACGCCAAGGCCTTCGACTTCAAGGGACTGCAGGCGACCGGGGTGGCCGACGAGGAAGGCGACAAGGCCTTCGATCCACCCGAGCTCCCGGCGCCCTCGGCACTTCGCATCGTGCAGCTCTGATCATGAAAAGCGCGCTCGCGGTGGTCCTGCTGGCCATCGGCCTCACCGGCTGCGCGACGCGCTGGGTGGTCGACAGCGATGTGCGGAGCTTTTCCAGCATGGACAGCGTGCCGACCGGCGCGAGCTATCGTTTCGAGCGCCTGCCCTCCCAGCAGGTCGACGAGGCGGCGCAACAGCAGCTGGAGGCGATGGCCGGCGCGGCACTCGACGCCGTCGGCCTGCGCCACGACGACAACGCACCGCAGCTGAGCGCACTGATCGGGGCCCGCGTGACCCCCGAACTCTCGCCCTGGGCCGACCCCTGGCTGGTCGGCGGGCCATGGCCGGGATGGGGCTACGGCCGCTGGGGACCGGGACCCGGCTGGGGGCCCGGCGGCTGGTATGGCGCCGGCTGGTACGGACCGGCGTTCGGGCCGCCGCCCACCCCCTGGTTCGCGCGCGAGGTCAGCATCGTGCTGCGCGAGCTGCCGTCCAACCGCGTGGTCTACGAAACGCATGCCCGCAACGACGGGCCCTACAGCAACAGCGCACGCATCCTGCCGGTCATGTTCCAGGCCGCGCTGCAGGGCTTTCCGAATCCCCCGCAAGGCGTGCGCCGGGTCGACATCGAACTGCCGAGCGCGACCCGGCAGGATTAGGGTGAACAGGTTCTAAGGGTTAGCCCCTAGAATTCATCGCGATGGAGGCCACCCGAGTCATCGCCGTACGCCATGGCGAAACCGCCTGGAACGTCGACGCCCGCATCCAGGGCCAGCTCGACGTCGGCCTCAACGACACCGGGCTCTGGCAGGCGCAGCAAGTGGCCCGGGCGCTCGCGGAAGAACCGATCGGGGCGATCTATGCCAGCGACCTGTCGCGGGCCTGGCAGACCGCGCAGGTGATCGCCCACGCGCGCGGCATCGAGGTGGCGGCCGAACCCGGCCTGCGCGAGCGCGCCTTCGGTCGGTTCGAGGGCCGCACCTTCGCCGACATCGATGCCAGCCTGCCGGCCCAGGCCCGGCTCTGGCGCACCCGGGATCCCGAATTCGCGCCGGAAGGCGGCGAGTCACTGCTTACTTTCAGGGATCGAGTCACGCACATCGCGTCCAGGCTGGCGGCGCTGCATCCGGGCGAGCTGGTGGTCCTGGTCGCCCATGGCGGGGTGATGGACGTGCTCTACCGCGCCGCCACCGGCCAGGAGTTGCAGGCGCCGCGCACCTGGCACCTGGGAAACGCCGCCATCAACCGCCTCCTCTGGACGCCGCAGGGCTTCACCCTGGTCGGCTGGGGCGACACCGGCCATCTCGACGCAGGATCGCTCGACGAAGCCACGGCCTGACCGGCCTCCCGTGAACAAATAGAACTTTTCTATGAGTTCTTGCCGCCGGCCTGGCGATTTCTTTACGACATTTGTATTCAAATTGTAAAAAAGGGGTCAGAATCGTCACCGGGCGAGCGCTTCGTCAATGCATTTGTGGAAACCAAATGCATCGAATGTTGCAGGACCTCCAAACGACATAGGCTGGCCGACATGGCTTTTGTCGGGTGGTGCGAAGAGCGCCCAGGGGGCAACATAGGCCTCAGTCTCGATTTGAATGCTTTGTGACTACGAACTTGGTCGGATACATGTATTGCGAACTTGCGGGCTTTGACACAACAACAACGATTTAGAGGCATCGGCTTTTCACCGCGGAGGCACCCATTCATGGCCCCAGGATCTCAAACCATTTCCCGGTTCTCGGCCGAGCCGACGCCGACGCTCGCCGATCTGTTCGTGCCGCGCCCCGACCCGCAGGGCCAGACCGCCCCAGCGGCCAGCCTCGACATCCCGGCGGCCCTCGCCACGCGATGGACGGAGCAATCACGCGCTTGCGCCTTCCTGCCGGACACCCTCTTCGCTGCCGCATGGACGCTGCTTCGATCCCGCTGGCTGGGTACGTCCCTGGGCGTTGGCGACGAGCTCTCGGCGCAACAATGGCTGTCCGTGGTCGACCGGACGCGGCGCGAGGATCTCGACAGCGGCGACGCGGCCTCGCTGCAGCTGGACTGCCAGGCCATCGACGACCACCCCGGCGTGCTGCGCCTGACCGGCGCCTCGTCCCTGATGGACCGCGACGGCGAACGGGCCGTCCTGCTGGCCATCGCCGACACTGCCGCCGACCTGCTCGACCGGCCATCGGCGAGCCTGCACGAGATCCGCACCCTGCCTGCCGTCGATCGGCAGCGCCAGCTCGACAGCTGGAACACGGCGCCGACCCCGTATGACGCCGCGCTGACCGTGCATGCGATGTTCGATCGCCAGGCCGCCGCGCACGGCGACGCGGTCGCGCTGGTGGGCGAAGACGGCGCATTGCGCTACCGCGAGCTGGCGGATCGCGCCGAGCTCGTCGCTCGCCGCCTGCAGGCGCACGGGGTTCGCGCCGGCGACACCGTCGGCGTGATGCTCGACCGGTCGAGCGCCGCGGTGATCGTGCTGCTCGGCATCCTGAAGGCCGGCGCCGCCTATGTGCCGGTGCAGCCCGACTTCCCGGCCGAGCGCATTGCGTTCATGTTCTCGGACGCCGACGTCCGCCTGGTCCTGACCCAGGCTGCCTACAAGGCGCTGGTGCCGAGCGACCGGCCGCTGCTGTGCATCGACGAAGAAATGGCCGGCGCGGCTTCGCTGCCTCCGTTCGCGGGCGTCGCGGCCGACGGTGAATCCGTGGCCTACGTGATGTACACCTCGGGCTCGACCGGCACGCCCAAGGGCATCGAGATCTGCCATCGCGCCATCCTGCGCCTGGTGGTCGATGCCCACTACGTCGAGCTGCCGGCCGGCGAAGCGATGCTGCATGCGGCGCCGCTCGGCTTCGACGCCTCGACGCTGGAGATCTGGGGTCCGCTGCTCAACGGCGGCGTCTGCGTGGTGCACGACGAGCAGGTGCCGACCGGCGCCGGACTCGCGCGCACGATCGCGCAGCACGCGGTGCAGACCGCCTGGCTCACCGCCGCCCTCTTCAACGCCGTGGTCGACGACGAGCCGGCGCAACTCGACGGCCTGCGCCAGCTGCTGATCGGCGGCGAGGCGCTGTCGGTGCCGCACGTGCGGCGCGCGCTGGCGGCGATGCCTTCGCTCACGCTGGTCAACGGCTACGGCCCGACCGAGTGCACGACCTTCGCGGCGACCTTCCGCATCCCGCACGACCTGCCGGCCGACGCCCGCTCGGTGCCCATCGGCCGCCCGATCAACGACACCACGCTGCGCATTCTGAGCCCCTCAATGGCGATGCTGCCCGCCGGCCTGGTCGGCGAGCTGTGCATCGGCGGCCGCGGGCTGGCGCGCGGCTACCTGCGGCGCCCCGACCTGAGTGCCGAACGCTTCGTCGACGACCCCTTCGGCGCCCCCGGGGAACGCCTCTATCGCACCGGCGACCAGGCGCGCTGGCTGCCCGACGGCAGCATCGAGTACATCGGCCGCATCGACGGCCAGGTGAAGATCCGCGGCCACCGCATCGAGACCGGCGAGATCGAGGCGGCCCTGCTCGCGCATCCCGGCATCAAGTCTTGCGCGGTCGTGCCGCGCAAGGATGCGACGGGCCATCTGCGCCTGGTCGCCTACCTGGTGGCGCGCGCCGGGGAGATTCCGTGGACCGCGCTGCGCGCGCACCTGGCCGAGCGCCTGCCCGAGGCCATGGTGCCGGCGGCGCAGGTCTGGCTGGCCCAACTGCCGGTGACGACCAACGGCAAGCTCGACCGCCGCGCACTGCCCGAGCCCGCACGGCAGCGGCCCGAACTGGCCCAGACCTTCGAGGAACCGCGCAACGACGCGGAACGCCGCGTCTGCACGGCCTTCGCGCGCGCCCTGAATATCGACGCGGTCGGCCGCAGCGACAACTTCTTCGATCTCGGCGGCGATTCGCTGCTGGTGCTCAAGGTGCTGCGCGAGCTGCAGCAAGGCAGCGAGCGCCGCCTGTCGGCCAACCTCTTCTTCCGCCAACCGACGCCCGCGGCGCTGGCCGCCAGCCTGCAGGACGACGCGCCTGCTGCAGCGCCGCAGCGCACCGCAGCCGCCGGACCGGCGACCCATGTCGACGCCGAGCCCGTGGCGCTGGTCGCCATGGCCGGCCGCTTCCCGGGCGCCGCCGACGTCGAGCAGTTCTGGGACAACCTGATGGCCGGTCGCGAGTCGATCAGCTTCTTCGACGACGCGACGCTGGACGCCGGCGTCAGCGCCGCCTTGCGCGCCGACCCGCTCTACGTGCGCGCACGCGGCGTCATCGACGGCATCGACCAGTTCGATGCCGCCTTCTTCGGCATCAACCCGAAGGAAGCCGAACTGATGGACCCGCAGCAGCGCGTGTTCCTCGAGATCTGCTGGGAATGCCTCGAACGCGGCGGCTACGTGCCCGACCAGGCACCCGGCCCGGTCGGCGTCTTCGGCGGCATGTACAACGCGAGCTACTTCCAGCGGCATGTCGCGACCCGGCCCGACCTGATCGAGATGGTGGGCGAATTCCAGGTGATGCTGGCCAACGAGAAGGACTACATCACCACGCGCGTGGCGAACCGGCTGAACCTGACCGGCCCCGCGGTCAGCGTGCACACCGCATGCTCGACCTCGCTGGTGGCCATCGCCCAGGCCTTCTTCGCGCTGCGCACCGGCCAGTGCCGGATGGCGCTCGCCGGCGGCGCCTCGGTCAACTGCCCGCCCCGCAGCGGTTATCTCTACAACGAGGGATCGATGCTGTCGCCAGACGGCCATACCCGCAGCTTCGACGCCGGCGCCAAGGGCACCGTCTTCAGCGACGGCGCGGCGGTGGTGCTGCTCAAGCGGCTCTCCGACGCGATCGCCGACGGCGACACCATCTATGCCGTGCTGCGCGGCGCGGCCGTCAACAACGACGGCGGCGCCAAGGCCAGCTTCACGGCGCCGAGCGTGGACGGCCAGGCCGCGGTGATCGAGGCCGCGCTGGTCTCGGCCGGCGTCGACCCGCGCAGCATCTCCTATGTCGAGACGCACGGCACGGCGACGCCGATGGGCGACCCGATCGAGGTCGAGGGACTCACGCGCGCCTATGCAGCGCACACCAGCGACACCGGCTTCTGCACCATCGGATCGGTGAAGAGCAACGTCGGCCACATGGTGACCGCCGCGGGTGCGGCGGGCATGATCAAGGCCGCGCTCGCGATGCACTTCGAAGCCATTCCGGCCAGCCTGCACTACGAGGCGCCGAACCCGGCCATCGATTTCGACGCCACGCCTTTCCGCGTCAACAGTCAATTGCGCCCGTGGCGACGTGAAGACGCGCCGCGCCGGGCCGGCGTCAGCGCCTTCGGTGTCGGCGGCACGAACGCCCACGTGGTGATCGAGGAAGCGCCGCTGCGCGCACCTTCCGATCCCGCCACCGGCGCGCAGTTGCTCACGCTGTCGGCGCGCTCGCCGGCGGCGCTCGCCGCCGCGGCCGCGCGCCTGGCCGACCACCTCGATGCGCACCGCGCGCTGTCGCTGGCCGACGTCGCCTACACGCTGCGCGTCGGACGCAAGCAGTTCGCACAGCGCGCCGTCGTGGCCGCGGAATCGGTCGAGGAGGCGATCGCCGCCTTGCGCAGCGCCGACTCGCCCTTGCGCGCCGCCGCATCGCTCAACGCCTGGCTGCCGCAGCCGGTCTTCATGTTCCCGGGCCAGGGCGCGCAGTACGCCGGCATGGGCCGCACGCTGCATGCCGAGGACCCGGTCTTCCGCGCCGCCTTCGACGACTGCATCCGGTGCTTCGACGGCCTGCTCGACTTCGACCTCCGCGAGCGCATGTTCACGGACGATGCCGCCGCGCTGGCCCCGACCTCGGTCACGCAGCCCGCCACTTTCGCGCTCGAATATGCGCTGGCCCGCCAGCTGATGGCGCTCGGCGTCAAGCCTGCCGCGATGATCGGGCACAGCGTCGGCGAGTTCGCTGCCGCGGTGCTGGCCGGCGTGATGCGGCTGGACGACGCGGCACGGCTGGTCGCCCGGCGTGGCGCGCTGATGCAGGCGCTGCCCGCGGGCACCATGCTCTCGGTGCGCATGGCCGCCGCAGACCTGCTGCCGCTGCTGCCCGACAACATCTCCCTGGCGGCGGACAACGGCCCCGCCGTCTGCGTCGCCGCGGGCCCGAGCGATGCGATCGAGGCGCTGCGCGCTGCGCTCGAAGCCAAGGGCATCGTCGCCAAGACGCTGCAGACTTCGCACGCCTTCCACTCCGCGATGATGGATGCCGCGGTCGCGCCCTTCGAGGCCCTGGTCCGCGCGACCCCGCTCGCCGCCCCCGCACTTCCGATCTACTCCACGCTCACCGGCAAGCTGCTGACTGCCGAGGAGGCCACCGACCCGCGCTACTGGGCACGCCACCTGCGCGAGACGGTGCGCTTCTCGCCCGCCGTGCGCGAAGTGCAGGCCCAACTCGCGCACCCGTTCTTCATCGAGATCGGCCCGCGCAACACGCTCGCGACGCTGGTGCGCCAGCATGCGACCAAGGCGCAGCCCGCAGCCGCCGCCGCGCTGCTGGCCGACCGGCCGGCCGGCGAAAGCGCGGCCTGGCGCCTCGGCGCCGGCCGGCTCTGGACGCAAGGCGTCGAAATCGACCTCGGCGCCCTGGACACGCGCGGGCGCAAGCATCGCCTGCGCCTGCCCACCTATCCCTTCGAGCGCAAGCGCTTCTGGGTCGACATCGCCGTCGCACCCGCAGCACCGGCGCTCGCGTCGCTTCCTTCCCCATCCGTGCCACTGACCCCCTCGATTCCGGAGTTGCCCATGACCGCCGCCGCAGCCACTTCCGCACCGCCCGCGCGCCGCGCCGGCCTCGTCACGCGCCTGCGCGAACTGTTCGAGAACCTGTCGGGCATCGACATGGCCGACGTCGAGGGCGCCGCGCCCTTCGTCGAGATCGGCCTGGATTCGCTCACGCTCACGCAAGCCGCGATGCAGGTCAAGAAGACCTTCAAGGTCAACCTCACGTTCCGGCAGCTGATGGAAAGCTATCGCAGCTTCGACGCGCTGGCCGAATTCCTCGATGCCACGCTGCCGCCCGAGCCGGTCGCAGCGCCTGCGACCGCTGTGGCGCCGGTCACTGCCATGCAGCCCGCGATGGCGCAAGCGCAGCCTCCGGTTGCCGCCATGGCGCTGCCCGTGATGCAGCCCATGGCCGGCAATGGCAGCCTGGTGCAGCAAGTCATCGCGCAGCAGATGCAACTCATGCAACAGCAACTCGCCTTGCTGTCGGCGGCGCCGACGGTTCCGGCCAGCCCCGTGCTGACGGTTCCGGCGGTGGAGCAACCCACGCCCATGGCCACCGCCGCGGCCACGGCGTCCAATCCCGATCCCGAGGAGGCCGTCGTCACGCCCAAGTACGACGTCAAGAAGGCCTTCGGCGCGATCGCCCGCATCCACACGCAGAGCAAGGAGCCGACCGAACGCCAGAAGGCGCGTCTGGCCGCCTTCGTGCGCCGCTACGTGGAGCGCACCCGCAAGAGCAAGGCCTTCACCGAGCAGAACCGGCCTCACATGGCCGACCCGCGCGTGGTCAACGGCTTCCGCCCGGCGACGAAGGAGATCACCTATCAGATCGTGATCGAGCGCTCCAAGGGCTCGCGCCTGTGGGACATCGACGGCAACGAGTACGTCGACACGCTCAACGGCTTCGGCATGAACCTCTTCGGCTGGACGCCGGACTTCATCAACGAGGCGGTGAAGAAGCAGCTCGACCTGGGCTACGAGATCGGCCCGCAGCATCCGCTGGCCGCCGATGTCACCCGGCTGCTGTGCGAGCTCACCGGCTTCGACCGCGCCGGTCTCTGCAACACCGGCTCGGAAGCGGTGATGGCGGCGATCCGCATTGCCCGCACCGTCACCGGCCGAAGCACCGTGGTGGTGTTCTCGGGCTCCTACCACGGCACCTTCGACGAGGTGCTGGTGCGCGCCGGCCGCAACCACAAGGGCATGTCGGCCGCACCGGGCGTGCTGCAAGGCATGTTCGGCGACATCCGGGTGCTCGACTACGGCACGCCCGAGGCGCTGGAATTCATCCGCACCAACGCCGACGACCTGGCCGCCGTGCTGGCCGAGCCGGTGCAGAGCCGCCGGCCCGACTTCCAGCCGCGCGAGTTCCTGCGCGAGGTGCGGGCCATCACCGAGAAGTCCGAGACCTGCCTGATCTTCGACGAGGTCATCACCGGCTTCCGCTCGCACCTGGGCGGCGCCCAGGCGATTTTCGGCATCCGCGCCGATCTCGCCACCTACGGCAAGGTGCTCGGCGGCGGCTTCCCGGTCGGCGTGATCGCCGGCAAGCGCGCCTACATGGATGCGCTCGACGGCGGCGCCTGGCAGTACGGCGATGATTCCGTGCCGACGGTGGGCGTCACCTATTTCGCCGGCACCTTCGTGCGGCATCCGCTCGCGCTCGCCGCATCCAAGGCGGCCCTCGAGCACCTGAAGCAGGACAACAACAAGCTGCAGACCCAGTTGAACCTGCACACCGCGGCCATGGCCGACGAACTGTCGGCCTTCTGCCGCGAGGTCGGCGCGCCGATCGAGATCCGCTACTTCTCCTCGCTGTGGCGCGTGAGCTGGCTCGAGGACCACCCGCTGCAGGACCTGCTGTTCGCCATGATGCGCAGCCGCGGCGTCCACATCCTCGACAACTTCCCCTGCTTCATGACCACCGCGCACACCCAGCAGGACATCGCCCTCATCAAATCGGCCTTCAAGGAATCGGTGGCCGAACTGCAGGAAGCCGAGTTCCTGCCGCGTCTGGCGCGCAACGACTCCGAGGTGCTCGACAGCGCCAAGCCGCCGGTGCCCGGCGCGCGCCTGGGCCGCGATGCCAGCGGCAAGGCTGCGTGGTTCGTCCCGAACCCGCAACAGCCGGGCAAGTACATGCTGGTGCGCTGAAAAACCGCGCAACCCCTCGTCCATCGAACAGATCAAACCCATGAACGACATGACCCTGCCACCGTTGCCCGAGTCCCAATCCGTGGACTACGACCCCTTTGGCGCCACCGAGGTTCAGCGCGTCGTGCCGACCACCGAGGCGCAGCGCGAGATCTGGCTGGCCGACCAGCTGTCGCCGGATGCCTCGCTGGCCTACAACGAATCGATCTCCCTGGTGATGGAGGGCGCGCTCGAACTGGCCGCGCTGGAACGTGCACTGCAGCTGCTGGCCGACCGGCACGAGGTGCTGCGCTCCAACATCGGCCCCGAGGGTACCGAGCTCTATGTCGCCGCCCACGTGCCGCTGCCGCTGCAAACGATTGACCTGTCGGCGCTGGACGCCGATGGGCGTGCCGCCGGCCTGCAGGCGCAGCGCACGCAAGCCGTCACGCAGCACTTCGACCTGGGTTGCGACGTGCTGATCCGCGCCACCTTGGTGAAGCTCGGTCCCGCCAGCCATGAGTTGATCCTGACGGCACACCACATCGTCTGCGACGGCTGGTCCTTCGGCGTCATCGCCAGCGAGCTGATGCAGCTCTACCGCGACGGCCAGGCCTCTGCGCTACCGCCGGCGCCGGGTTTTTCCGACTACGCCCTCGCCCTTTCGCAACCGGAGGCGCTGCGCGAACGGGCCCAGGACGAGGCCTACTGGGTCGCCAAGTACGACCGCTCGGTGCCGACCATCGACCTGCCGACCGACCGCGCCCGCGCCGCGCTGCGCACCTTTGCCGCGCGCCGCGAGGACATGGTGTTCGGCGCGCAGCGGCTGGAGCGGGTGCGCCGCTTCGGCTCCAGCCAGGGCGCCACCCTGTTCGCCACCTTGCTGGGCGTGTTCGCCGGCCTCGTCAGCCGCTTGGGCGGCCACAGTGACCTGGCGCTGGGCATTCCGGTGGCCGGCCAACTGGCCGAGGGACAGGAAGGCCTGGTGGGCCACTGCGTCAACCTGCTGCCGATCCGGCTGGCAGCCGACATGGACGAAGACGTTGGCGCGCTGGTGCGCAATGCCAGCACCGCCCTGCTGGACGGCTTCGAACATTCGAAGATGACCTTCGGCAGCCTGCTGACGCGCCTGCAGATTGCGCGCGATCCGAGCCGCGTGCCGCTGGTGCCGGTGATGTTCAACGTGGAAGCCGGAATCGCCTTGCCCGAGATGTCGGACGAACAGCCGAAGGTGCGGGTGCACTCCAATCCGCGCCTCTACGAGAACGCCGAGATCTTCCTCAACATCGTCCAGGTCGACGGCAGCCTGGTGCTGGAGTGCCAGTACAACAGCGACCTGTTCGATGCGCAAACCATCCAGCGCTGGCTCTCCCTGTACTGCGAGGCGCTGGACCGCTGCGCCGCCGATCCGGCGATCAGCGCCGCTGCGGCCTTTGCCCCGACCGCGCAGGAAGCGGCCACGCTGGCCATCTTCAACGGCGCCAAGGTCGACTACGACGCGAGGGCGCGCATCGAATCCCTCTTCGACGCTCAGGCCGCGGCCCGGCCCGACGCCATCGCCCTGAGTTGCGGCGACCGGCAGCTGTCCTACGCCGAGCTGCAGCAGCGTGCGAACGCGGTGGCCACGCAGCTGCGCGCCCTGGGCGCCGGCGCGGGCGACCTGGTGGGCCTGTGCTGCGACCGCAGCGAACACATGATCGTGGCGCTGTACGGCATCCTGAAGTCGGGCGCCGGCTTCGTGCCACTGGACCCCACCTTCCCGATCGAGCGCCTGGCCTTCATGGCCGAGGACGCCGGCCTGCGCCACATCGTGGGCGACGACAGCACGCTGGCGCGCTGGCAGGCCACCGGCCGCGCCACCGTCAATGCGGCGCAAGTCACGCCCAGCGCCGAGGCGCCAGCTTCGGCGGGCACGTCCGACAACGTGGCCTACGTGATCTACACCTCCGGCTCGACCGGCCGGCCCAAGGGCGTGATGGTGCCGCACCATGCGGTGCAGAGCCTGCTGGCCGGGCTGCGCGTCATGCCCGGCGTGCAGCAGCACCATGTGATGCTGGCGGTGACCACCCTGTCCTTCGACCTCTCGGTGTTCGAGGACATCCTGCCGCTGACCCTGGGTGCGCGCATCGTCATCGCCGACCGCCCGACCACCAAGGACGGCGACAAGCTTCGCGAGCTGATCGAGCGCGAACAAGTCACCTGCATGGGCGCCACGCCCTCCACCTGGCGCCTGCTGCTGGCCACCGGCTGGCAGGGGCGCGGCGACATGCTGGCCGTGTGCTGCGGCGAGCCGCTGCCGCCCGAGCTGGGGCGCGAGCTGCTGCCGTGCGTAGGCGCGCTCTGGAACGGCTACGGCCCGACCGAGACCACCGTGTTCTCCAACTTCCACCGCCTGGAAGAACCGATCCCGCCGCTGGTGCCGATCGGCAAGCCGGTGGCCAATGCACAGGTGCACATCCTGGACGCCAAGCAGCGTCCGCTGCCGATCGGCGTGATGGGCGAGATCTTCATCTCCGGCGCCGGCGTGACGAAGGGCTACTTGAACCGCCCCGAACTCACGGCCGAGCGCTTCCTCGATGCGCCCACCACCGAGGACCCGCAGCGCCGCTGGTACCGCAGCGGCGACCTGGGCCGCTGGCGCGCCGATGGCCTGGTGGAGTGCAAGGGCCGCACCGACCAGCAGATCAAGATCCGCGGCTACCGCATCGAGCTGGGCGAGATCGAGGCCAACCTGGCCACCCACCCGGCCCTGGAGCGGGTGGTGGTGATCACCCGCGAAGACCAGCCCGGCGACGTGCGCATCGTGGCCTACGTGGTGCCGCGCGGCCCCATGCCCGACGTGGCGCAGCTGCGCGAGCACCTGGGCCGCATGCTGCCCAGCTACATGATTCCGCAGCACTTCGTGCCGATGACGGTGTTGCCCCTCTTTGCCAGCGGCAAGTTCGACCGCCAGTCGCTGCCGGCGCCGGACGCCGGCCAGGCGGCCAAGAGCCGCGGCCAGCGCATTGCGCCGCGCAACGAGGACGAGCGCGCGGCGCTCACGATGATGGAAGAGGTGCTGAACCTGCCGGGGCTCAGCGTCGATGACGACTTTTTCGCGTTGGGCGGCCACTCGCTGCTCGCCGCACGGCTGACGGCGCGCCTGAACCGGGAACTGCACCTTCAGCTGCCCTTCCGCACCCTGTTCGAGGCGCCCACGGCCGAGAAGCTGGCGCGTGCGCTGGCGGCGGCGCGTGCATCCAACGCGCCGCGCCGCGATCCGCTGGTGCACGACGCCGCCCGCCGCAGCGCGCCGATGACGCCGATGCAGGAACGCATCCGCTTCATGGAGCAGCTGCACCCGGGCCGGCCGGTCTACAACGCGCCCTCCGGCCACCGCTTCACCGGGCCCCTGGACGTGGACAAGTTCCGCGCCGCCTTTGCCCAAGTGGTGCGCCGCCAGTCGACCCTGCGCACCTACATGTCCAACGACGAGGATGGCCTCGGCATCCAGGCCATCGCCGACCAGGTGGACTTCGAGATGCCGCTCACCGACCTGAGCGGCCTGCCCGAAGCGCTGCGCGAAGCCCGGCTGACGGAAGAGATGCAGCGCGTGGCCGACTCCTCCATGGACATCCATCAGGCGCCCCTCTTCCGAGTGGCCCTGTTCAAGGTGAGCGACCAGGACCATGCCTTCGCCTTCGTGCCGCACCACCTGATCTGGGACGGCTGGTCCTTCGACCTGCTGCAGATGGAACTGGCCGAGATCTACGGCGCCCTGGTGCGCGGCGAGCAGCCGCAACTGCCGGCATTGCCCATGAGCTATGGCGACTACGCCGAGTGGTACCAGAACTGGCTGGCCCAGGAAGAATGCGCCGGCCAACTGCAGTTCTGGAAGGAACGCTTCGCCAAGGCACCTGTGCCGGTGGCGGCCCAGACCGATATGCCGCGCGGCATCGGCGCCAGCGGTGAAGGCCGGCCGCACTGGATCCGCATCGAGCGAGAAGCCTCGGAGCAGCTGCGCGCGCTGGCCCGCCAGGCCGACCTCACGCTCAACATGCTGATGTTGGCCACCTACAGCCTGATGATGGGCCGCGCGATCGACACCGATTCGGTGGTCATCGCGGTGCCGGTGCGCGGTCGCGAGGCGCCCGAGCTGGAAAAGGTGATGGGCTTCTTCACCAACCTGCTGCTGGTGCAGTTGCAGATCGACGGCACGCAGCGCTTTGTCGACTATGCGCGCTACGTCAAGGAAGAGCTGCTGGCCGTCACCAGCCACCAGCAGATTCCCTTCGAGCGTGTGGTGGCCGAGCCAGAGGTCAGCGCCCGTACCACCGGCGCCGGCCCCTACCACGCCCTGTTCTCCTTTCAGGATGCGCGCGAGCGCCCCAGCGACTTCGGCGCCGGTCTCACGCATCGCCAGTTGCACCTGCGCCAGCGCGGCGCCACCGACGACCTGGGCCTGTGGCTGATGGACAAGCCGCACGGCATGGAGGGCGCGATCATCTACAACGCCGACATCTACCTGCCCGAAACCGGCGAGGCCTTCCGCGATCGCTTCCTCGAGTTGCTGCAGAAGGTGGCGCGATCGCCCGAAGCCCCGGTGGCCGAGCTGGCCGACCCGGCCGGCTCCGCCGCCGCCCAGGTGCTGGCGCGCCTGAAGGCCGATGGCGCCCGAGCCAGCTCGACGCAGCAGGCGCGCCTGGCGGCGCAGCGGCCGGCCAACGGCCACCAGGAACTGCTGATGCCGGAGCAGGCCCAGCTCGCGCAGATCTGGGCCTGCGCGCTGGGCATCGACGTCAACGACATCCACCCGACCGACAACTTCTTCGACCTGGGCGGCGACTCGCTCCTGGCCATGCGCGCGCTGCAACAGGCCGAGCAGGCCCTGGGCTTTCGGGTCGAGGYGCGCCGCTATGTCTTCGAGACGCTGGGGCAGCTCGCGTCGGCAGCGGCCGGCACCCCCCTCTACGCAGCGGGCGCGGCGGGCGGCATGCTGGCCACGGCACCGGCGGAGGCCGGTTCCCGGCGCGGGCTGCTCGGGCGCGTGTTCTCGGGCTGGGGCCGCAAGAATTGAGGGGGCCCCCATGTCGATCAGCCCGCTGCACTTCGACGCGCCCTGCCTGCTCTGGCAGGTCGATCTCGACGCGCCGCCCGAACCGGCCTACGTGGCCTGCCTCTCGGAGGCGGATTGGGAGCGCGCCCGCCGCTTCGTGTTCCGGCGCGACCGCGAGCGCTTCGTTGYCGCGCACGCAGCCCTGCGGCAGATCCTCTCGATGCGCACCGGCATCTCGGCGGCCTTGCTGGAATTCGACCAGGGCGAATTCGGCAAGCCCTCGCTGGCTGGCCAGGCGGACCTCCGCTTCAACCTGAGCCACAGCCAGTCTGTGGCGCTGATCGCGGTCCACGAAGACGCCGACGTCGGGGTCGACATCGAGGTGCTGAGGCCGATGCCCGATGCCCTGGCGCTCGCCGCGACCTGTTTCACGCCTGACGAGATCCGGTTCCTGCAGGCATTGCCGAGCGACGCCCGGGACCACGCCTTCCTGGTCGGCTGGACCCGCAAGGAAGCCTGCCTCAAGTCGCTGGGACTCGGGCTGTCGGCCGATCCCACATGTCTGGAAGCGGGGCTCGAGACCGCCCCGCGGCGCGTTCGCTACACTGCGGAGGATCGTGTTCAACTTATGCGCGTGATGTCGGTGCCCCTGGGTGCGGGCATGGTCGGCGCGCTCGCCTTCGAGACCGAAGGCACGCATGCAGCTGTCGCCAGGACGAACCCGGCGGCGCTGGAGATTCTTCGATGACTCCTTTCTATTTCGGCCCGCCCGAGCGCACGCTGTTCGGCATCTACCACCCGCCCCAGCGAGAGAACGAATCCCGACCGGCGCTGCTGATGTGCTGCCCCTATGGCCATGAGTCGATTCGCGTCCATCGCCTGTACCGGGTCCTGGCAGACCGGATCGCCCGCCTCGGGGTCGCCGTCCTGCGCTTCGACTTCTTCGGCAACGGCGAGTCCGGCGGCGACGACGAAGAGGGCGAGATGAAGGGCTGGCAGTCCGATCTGCTCAGGGCCCACGAAGAGCTCGTGCGCCGCTCGGGTTCGCAGCAGCTGACCTGGCTCGCAGCGCGGCTGGGCGCCACACTGGCGCTCCAGGCCGCACGCCATGCGGAGGGACTGACACGGTTGATCCTCTGGGAGCCGATCCTCGATGGCCCTGCCTACGTGGAGGAACTTCACGCCGGGCAGCTCGCGATGCTCGAAGTGGGCTACTACGCCAAGAACCCCGCGTGGTATGAGCGCCACGAGCCCGACGACGGCGTCCGGATCACCGAGGCGCTGGGCCACCGGGTCAGCGGCGCGCTGGCCGCACAATGGGCGGCGCTGAGTCCGGAGTCGATCACGCTCGATGTCGCCCTGCCGGCGACCGTCTTCGCCCCACCGCAGGACGAGCGGACGCGCCAATGGTGCGCCCGCCAGACTTCCCGCGGCCGCACGGTCACCCATGAGGCGCTCGAGCACCCGATCGTCTGGACAGCCGATCCGATTCCCAACCAGGCTATCGTGCCGGTTGAAGTGACGCGCCGAATTCTTTCGCTCATCCGATGAACGACTATCGAGACGAACCCATCCTCTTCGGACCCGAGCAGCGGCTTCTGGGCGTGGTCACGCGGCCGCTCGGCAACCCCCTGGCAGGCGTCGCCTGCCTGATGTTCAACTTCGGCATCACGCATCGCGCCGGCCCGCGCCGCATCCAGGTCAAGCTGGCGCGACGGCTGGCACGGCAAGGCGTCGCGTCGCTGCGATTCGACCTTTCGGGACTCGGTGACAGCCTGTCGGCGCAGACCGCGCTGGGCTTCGAGGAGCAGGCCCTCGAAGACTTGCGCCTCGCGGTCGACCAGATCGAGCAGCAGCTCGGAATCCGGCAGGTGATCGTCATCGGCCTGTGCTCGGGCGCGGTCCACGGATTCCAAGCCACGCTGCGAGACCCGCGCATCGTGGGCCTTGTCGCCTTCGACAGCCACACGTTCACGAGCCGCAGTGCCAAGCTGGAGCGCAGGCTTCGGCGCTTCCTGAGGTTCCCGGTGGCCCAGACGCGCCACTGGATCGAGCGCCTGCTCGGCACGGACCGGCCGCCCGATGGCGACCTGCTGCGCTCCGGCGTGCAGTCGAAGGTATTGACCGCGGACGATTTCCGGCGCGACATCCAATCCATGACCGCGCGCGGGGTGTCGATCTACCTGATCTATTCCGCGACGCTCCAGAGCCGCGACCGCAACAAGGACCAGCTCCACGCCCTGCGCGGTGACGCTGTCCTGGACCAGCTGCGCTACCAATTCATGCCGAACCTGGACCACTCGTTCACCGAGCTCGCAGGCCAGGCGTTCTTCCTCGATGCGGTCTGCCTGTGGGTGAAGGAATTCCAGGACAAGCGGACCGAGCCGGCAGCCGTCGCGACAGCGGAGGCCGCAGCGCCGACGACCATCGAGATCGTCAGGCGCCAGGAAGCACTGGCGGCTGCCTGACGAGCGCGCCTCAGGCGTGTGCCGGGCCGGAGGCGGCAAGCGTCTCCGAAGGCAGTTCCTGCAGCGGGCCGCTGCCGCTGTAGCGGTCCAGCGCCAGGTAGATCGCGGGCGTGATGTAGAGCGTGATCACCTGCGAGAAGATCAGCCCGCCGACCACCGCCACGCCCAGCGGCTGACGCAGCTCGGCGCCGGCGCCGAGGCCCAGCGCGAGCGGCAGCGCGCCCATCATCGCGGCCAGCGTGGTCATCATGATCGGGCGGAAGCGCAGCCGGCAGGCCTCGCGGATGGCGTCGACCGGCTTCATGCCCTCGCTGCGCTGCGCATCCAGCGCGAAGTCGATCATCATGATCGCGTTCTTCTTGACGATGCCGATCAGCAGCAGGATGCCGATGGTGGCGATCAGCGTGAGGTCGAAGCCGAAGAGCTTGAGCGACAGCAGCGCGCCCACCGCCGCCGAAGGCAGCCCGGCCAGGATGGTGAGCGGGTGGATATAGCTCTCGTACAGAACGCCGAGCAGCACGTAGATCACCAGCACCGCCAGGATCAGCAGCACCGCCTGACTCGACTGCGAACTCTGGAACACCGCCGCATCGCCGCCGTAGCTGGTGATGATCGTCGGCGGCATCTTGAGCTCTTCCTTGAACCGGTCGATCTTCGCCGTGGCATTGCCGAGCGGAACGTCGGGCGCCAGATTGAAGGACACCGTCACGGCCTGAAGCTGGCCCTGGTGGTTGATCGAGGTCGGCCCGACCGTGCGCTTCACCGTGGAGAAAGCCGACAACGGCACCAGCTGCCCGGCCTTGTTGCGCACCGACAGGCGCGACATGTCTTCCTCGAACTGCCGGTCGCTGTCGGCCGCCGAGAGGATGACCTGGTAGGTGTTGCTGGCGCCGTAGATGCTGCCGATCTGGCGGTCGCCGTAGGCGTTGTAGAGCGCGGTGCGAAGGTCGCCGACCGCGACGCCGAGCACACCCGCCTTGTCGCGGTCGATGTCGAGCGTGGCCTGGAGACCGCGGTTCTGCGAATCGCTCGTGACGTCGCGGAAGACCGGGTCGGCGCGCATGCGCTCCATCAGCTTGTCGGCCCACACGTTCATGGCGCCGGCATTCACGCTTTGCAGCGTGTACTGGAAGCGGGCCTTGCTTTGCCGGCCGCCGAGACGCAGGTTCTGGATCGGCTGCATGTAGACCGCAACGCCCGGGATTTCGCGGAAACGCTTGCGCAGAGATTCGAGCACCTGCGGCATCGGCAGGCGCTCCTTGCGCGGCTTGAGCACCACGAACAGCCGCCCGGCGTTCTGCGTGGCCGTCGGGCCGCCGACGCCGATGAACGAATTGACGTAGTCCACGCTCGGGTCGGCCATGAGCGCATTGGCGACGCGCTCCTGCAGGGCCTTCATCGCGGGGAAGGAAATGTCCTCGGCCGCCTCGGTCGTGACCTGGATCTGCCCGATGTCCTCCTCGGGGAAGAAGCCCTTCGGAATGGTGATGAACATCCACGCCGTGAGCGCAAAGGTCGAGGCCGCGACGACCAGCATCACGTTGCGGTGATGCAGCGTCCAGCCGAGCGTGCGCATGTAGCTGGCGTGCACCCAGCGGTAGCCGCGCTCGAAGGCCCGGCCGATGGCGGTGCCCGGTTCCGGATGCTCTTCTTCGTGGTCGATCGCGCCGCCTTCGCGCGGCGTGTGCCTGAGCAGCCGGCTGGCGAGCATCGGCACCAGCGTGAGCGACACGACGGCCGACACCATCACCGCGAGCCCCACGACCACCGCGAATTCATGGAACAGCAGGCCGATCACGCCCGGCATGAAGAAGATCGGGATGAACACCGCCACCAGCGAGATCGAGATCGAGATGATGGTGAAGCCCACTTCGCGCGCACCGCGCAGCGCGGCGGCGAAGGGCTCCATGCCCTTCTCGACGTAGCGCATGATGTTCTCGAGCACGACGATCGCGTCGTCCACCACCAGGCCCACCGCAAGCGTGATGCCGAGCAGCGAGACGTTGTCGAGGCTGTAGCCGAAGGCGTAGAGCAGCGCGACCGCGCCGATCAGCGAGATCGGGATCGTGAGCGCCGGGATCAGCGTGGCCACCAGCCGGTGCAGGAACAGGAAGATCACCAGCACCACCAGCGCGATGGTGCCCAGCAGCGTGAGCTGCACGTCGTGCACCGCTTCGCGGATCGAGAGCGAGCGGTCGTTGAGGATGCGGATATCGACCGACTGGGGCAGCTCTTGCCTGAAGCGCGGCATCAGCGCGCGCACTGCGTCGACCACCTGCACCGTATTGGCATCGGGCTGGCGCTGCACGGCCAGCGAGATGGAACTCTTGCCGTTGTAGGCGCTGGCCGTCTTGACCGACTCGAAGCTGTCCTCGATGGTCGCCACCTCGTCCAGCCGCACCGGCGAGCCGTTGCGCTGGCCGACGATGACCTTGGCGAAGTCGGCCGCCTTCAGCATCTGCTCGTTGGCCTGGATGGTGAGGGTCTGGCGCGGGCCGTCGAGCACGCCCACCGGCGTGTTGGCATTGGCCAGCCGCACCGCGTTGGCGAGTTCGTCGAGCGTGATGTTGCGCGCGTTGAGCAGGTCGGCATCGGCCTTGACCCGCACCGCGAAGCGCTTCTGCCCGTAGACCGCCACCTGCGCCACGCCGTCGATGGTCGACAACGTGGGCGAGACCAGGTTCTCGGCATAGTCGTTGAGATCGGACGGCGTCATCGAATCCGACGTCATCGCGATGAACAGCACCGGCGCATCGGCCGGGTTGACCTTCCGGTAAGAAGGCAGCTGCGTGAGTTCGACGGGCAGCAGCCGCTGCGCGCGCAGCAAGGCGGCTTGCACATCGACCGCCGCCGCGTCGATGTCGCGCGAACTCACGAATTCGAGCGTGACCGAGGTCACGCCCTGGGTGTTGACCGAGCTGATGGTCTGCAGGCCGGGGATGGTGGAAAACTGCTTTTCGAGCGGCAGCGCCACCGACGACGCCATGGTCTCCGGACTGGCCCCCGGCAACTGCGCAGACACGGCGATGACCGGCGTGTTGTAGCTCGGCAGCGCCGCGACCGGGATCTGGAAATAGGCAAAGATGCCGACCACCACCACCGCGGCGGAGAGCAGCACCGTCATCGCAGGACGACGGATGCAGAGCTCGGAGATGTTCATGTGCGCTCCCGGTCCGCGACGACACTGGCGCTGGACGGCGCGACCGAGGCCGCGCTGCCCGGCGAAGGCCCGGGCGCCGCGTTGCCGGGCTGCTGCGCGTCGATGCGGACCTTGCCGCCGGACCGCACGTTCTGCTTGCCCTCGATCACCACCTGCTCGCCCGGCTCGACCCCTTTCACGACCACCTGGGTGCCGAAGTTGTAGACCGTCTGCACCTGACGCCGGGTCGCCTTGCGCTCGGCATCGACCACGTAGACCGAAGTGCCGTCGGCCAGCATCATCAGCGCCGAGGCCGGCAGCACGGTGGCGTTGTCGATGGTGCGCACCGTCACCCGGGTCTCGACGAACTGCCCGGGCCAGAGCGCCTGGTCGGCGTTGTCGAACACCGCCTTGGCGCGCACCGTGCCGATCAGCGGATCGACCGTGTTGTCGACGAAGCTCAGCGTGCCCTGCAGCGGCGCCTTGCGGCCGGCCGCCAGGGCCTCGACCGGCGTGTGCTCGCGCGCCGCCTGCAGCAGGTCCTGCAGCTTGCCTTCAGGCACCGGGAAGCTCACTGCGATCGGGTCCAGCTGCGTGATCGTGACCAGCGACAGGCTGGGCTGCACCAGCGTGCCAGGGTAGATGTTGACCGCGCCGATGCGGCCGGCGATCGGTGCCCGGAGCGTGGCATAGCCCAGCGCCACCTGGGCCGACTGCACCGCGGCCCGGTCGGCCGCCACCGCGGCGCGCTGCGCCTCCAGTTGCGACAGCGTCGCATCGGCGGCGCTCTTGGCGATGAAGTTCTGCGCCACCAGTTCCTGGCTGCGCTTGTACTGGCGCTCCAGGTCGGCCAGCATGGCCTCGTCGCGCTGCTGCTGGGCCCGCGCCTTGGCAAGGTTGGCCTGGTCCGGACGGTCGTCGAGCGTGAAGAGCAACTGGCCGGCCTTGACGAACTGGCCTTCCTTGACATGCACCTCGCGCACCGTGTTCGTCACCTGAGGCCGCAGGTCGACGCTGTTGAGCGAGACCACGCTGCCGTTGACCTGGACCGTGACCGGGACGTTCTGCCGCCGGGCGGCCGCCAGGGTGACCAGTGCCGGCGCGCCGGCGCCGGGGGCGGCGGCCTGGGTGGCCGCGGCGCTGCGGGTCTTGGCGCCCGACCACCACCAGGTGCCCGCCGCAACGGCGACGACCAGCACACCCGAGAGGGCGAGAGCGAGATTCTTCTTCATGGGGTTCCAGGTGGGATCGGATGGATCGGGGGCCTGCGGCGACACAAAATTTCCCGGCGGCAACTATTGGAGCAGCGAGCCGCAGAAAGAGCCCGCATCCATCGTAAAGAAATGTAAAGCGCCCGGGCAGAATGGCACGGTCCAGGGCTTCTCCTGCCCCGCCCGACCGCTAGAATTCGCGCTCCACAGCCTCTGGATGTACCCCATGAATCGCTGCAAATCGCCCTTTTCGAGACGCCTCGCGGTCGCGCTGGCCGCCCTGATCGTGCCCGCCGGCGCGCTCTTCTGCGGCCCGGCCGCGGCCCAGCTGCTCGACCCCTCGGCGACCCAGAACGAAGCCGCCAACGGCGGCCGCAACTTCCCGCCGGGCACCTTGCGCGGCCGCTTCATGGTCGTGAACTCGCCCGAGATCCAGCTCGACGGCCAGCCCGAGCGCCTGTCGCCGGGTGCCCGCATCCGCAGCGCCGAGCGCATGCTGGTGATGCCGGCGGCGATCACCGGCCAGAACCTGCTGGTGAACTACACCCGCGACGCCGCCGGCCTGGTCCACGAAGTCTGGATCCTGACGCCGGATGAAGCCCGCGCCAAGCGCGCCTCGGCCGACAAGCCCTTCTTCAACTTCTGGCCTTTCGTGGCCGACAGCGGCCCGCGCGACGACGGCAAGACGCCCTTCGACCAGTTGCCGAAATACGGCCAGTAAACAGCTCACCCCCAGGTTGGCTCACTTCGTGTAGCCGCCCACCCCCTCTGCGGGGGCGACACCAGCGGCCTGGCAGAGCCAGTTCCGCGGTGTCTCCCGAAAAGACAGTGAACCCCGATCCCCACCGGGAGAGCCCCATGACCCCCAAAGTTTTCATCAAGACCTTCGGCTGCCAGATGAACGAGTACGACTCGGACAAGATGGCCGACGTGCTGCGTGCCGCCGAAGGCTACGAGCCCACCACCAACGTGGACGAGGCCGACCTGATCCTGTTCAACACCTGCTCGGTGCGCGAGAAGGCGCAGGAGAAAGTCTTCTCCGACCTCGGCCGCGTCAAGCACCTGAAGGCCAAGGGCGTGAAGATCGGCGTCGGCGGCTGCGTCGCCAGCCAGGAAGGCGCCGCGATCATCGCCCGTGCGCCCTATGTCGACGTGGTCTTCGGGCCGCAAACCCTGCACCGCCTGCCCGAGATGCTGAGCAAAGGCGCCCGCGAGGGCCGTCCGCAAGTCGACATCAGCTTCCCCGAGATCGAGAAGTTCGACCACCTGCCGCCGGCCCGGGTCGAGGGCGCCACCGCCTTCGTCTCGATCATGGAAGGCTGCTCGAAGTACTGCAGCTACTGCGTCGTGCCCTACACCCGCGGCGAGGAGATCAACCGGCCGCTGGACGACGTGCTGGTCGAGATCGCCGGCCTCGCCGACCAGGGCGTGCGCGAAGTCACCTTGCTGGGCCAGAACGTCAACGCCTACCGCGGCCGCATGGGCGACACGGCCGAGATCGCCGATTTCGCCACCCTGATCGAATACGTCGCCGAGATCCCGGGGATCGAGCGCATCCGCTACACCACCAGCCACCCGAACGAGTTCACCCAGCGCCTGATCGACGTCTATGCCCGCGTGCCCCAGCTCGTGAGCCACCTGCACCTGCCGGTGCAGCACGGCAGCGACCGCATCCTGATGGCCATGAAGCGCGGCTACACCGCGATGGAATACAAGAGCACGGTCAAGAAGCTGCGGGCGATCCGGCCCCGGCTCGCGCTCAGCAGCGACTTCATCGTCGGCTTCCCGGGCGAAACCGACGAGGACTTCGGCAAGATGATGCGGCTCATCGACCAGCTCGAGTTCGACGCCAGCTTCAGCTTCATCTTCAGCCCGCGGCCCGGCACGCCGGCGGCGGCGCTGCATGACGACACGCCGCATGCGGTCAAGCTGGCGCGGCTGCAGCAGCTGCAGGCCGTGATCGACGGCAACGTCAAGCGCTTCGGCGAAAGCCGCGTCGGCACGGTGCAGCGGGTGCTGGTCGAGGGCGCCTCGCGCAAGGACGCGCGCGAGCTGATGGGCCGCACCGAGTGCAACCGGGTCGTCAATTTCGAAGGCGACGCCCGGCTGGTCGGCCAGATGGTCGACCTGCGCATCACGCGCTCGCTGGCCTACACGCTGCGCGGCGAGGTCGTGACGGCCGAATCCACGCAGGCCGGCCGCGCCGCTGCGTTGCCGGTCGCTTGATGGCGAAACTGACTTCGGCCCGCGGCTCGTTCCAGCAACTGCTGCTGTTCGCGTTCCTGCTGATCACCGCGCTGCTGGTGGGCGTGGCGCTGCGCGCGGTGTTCCAGTACGACGTGCTGATGACCCAGAGCCGCGACGCCGCGGCGCGGGCGCTGACGCTGTCCGGCGCCGCGCAGTCCCTGGCCGAGCGCAGCGCCGCCATGGAGCGCGCCGGGCGCCAGTCGCTGGTGCTCAACGACGCCGTGCTGCGGCGCCGCTTCGAGGACGCCGCGCGCGACGCCCGCCAGGTGCTGGGCCGGCTCGGCGCCAACGGCCTCGGTCCCGACGGCCCCGACAAGTGGCGCGAGCAGCTCGACGTCATCCAGGGCCTGATGAGCGGCGCCCCCGAGACCTCGCTGGCACGCGAAAGCTCGATGGCGGTGCAGTTCCGGGAGCTCGACGCMCTCAACACCCAGATCGCGCAGCAGGCGCAGTTCCTGATCGAGACTCAGAACAACGAGCTGGCCCAGCGCATCGAGACCGCGCGCAAGCGGCTGATGCGGCTGGTGATCGCCGCCAGCGCGCTGGCGGTTTCGCTGGCGCTGGCCTTCGGCATCTGGCTGGCGCGCCCGTTCAAGCGGCTCGAGCGCGCGATCGTCGGGCTTGGCGAGAACCGGCTCGACGTGCCGATCGACATCCACGGGCCGGCCGACGTGCGGCGGGTGTCGCAGCAGCTCGAGTGGCTGCGGCTGCGGCTGACCGAACTCGACGCCGACAAGGCACGTTTCCTGCGACACGTCTCGCATGAACTCAAGACCCCACTGGCCGCACTGCGCGAAGGCGTTTCGCTGCTGGAAGACGGCGTGACCGGCGCCCTCAACCCGGCCCAGCTCGAGGTGACGCAGATCCTGCAGCAGAACACGGTCGCGCTGCAGGGCCAGATCGAAGCCCTGCTGCGCTTCAACGCGGCCGCCTTCGAGGCCCGCGAGCTGCGCCGCGAGCGCACGCCGCTGTTGCCGCTGATCGAGGAGCAGATCGAGGCCCAGCGCCTGCAATGGCAGGCCAACGGCCTCACGGTACGGGCCGAGGGCGAACCGATCTCGGTGGTGGTCGACCCGGTCAAGCTCGGCACCGCGCTGGCCAACCTGCTGTCGAACGCGATCCGCTTCTCGGCCCGCGGCGGCACCATCACGATCACGGTGTCGAGCACCGCCGAGACCGCGCAGATCGACATCGCAGACGCCGGCCCGGGCGTCGCAGAGGGCGATCGCGACCGGGTCTTCGAGCCTTTCTACCGCGGCGAGCGACAGCCCCAGCATTCGGTCAAGGGGACCGGCATCGGCTTGTCGATCGTGCAGGAGTACATTGCAGCCCATGGCGGCCGCATCACGCTGCTGCCGGAGGGACCGGGGGCGCGATTCCGCATCGCGCTGCCGCGCTCCGCCTGACTTCCATCGCCCACGCGCCATTTCCTAGGTCCATGCTTTCCTCGATCTTTCGCAGATCCGCCATCGCCATGAGCTGCGTCGTGCTGCTGCTGGCCGGCTGCGCCGCGCCCCGCAAGCCGGCGCCCGCGCCGGTCGCGGTCGCCGTCGCCCCACCGCACGCGCCACCGGCGATCACCCCGGTCGAGGCCGAACCGCTGGCGCCGGCGACCCAGCCCGCCAGCATCTTCAGCCAATGGACCCAGGGCCCGGTGGGCGCCATGCTGGCCTACGCCGACAAGGTGCGGCCGCTGGGCGCGCCCGAGCTGGCGGCCGAACTCAACCGCCTCGGCGACCTGGTCGAGACCCCCGCGGTGCAGATGCAGATGGCGATCGTGCTGGCCCAGACCCGAGGTGCCGGCGACCTCGCGCGCGCCATCGCCCTGCTGCAGCGCCTGATCTCCAACCCTTCCGCCGATGCCCTGCCGCTGCAGCCGCTGGCGCGCGCGCTGGCGGCCCGCTACGCCGAGCAGCGCAAGGTCGAGGACGACCGCGACAAGCAGGCGCAGCAGCTGCGCGACAGCCAGCGCCGCATCGACCAGCTGAACGACCGCATCGAGGCCCTGCGCGCCATCGAGCGCAGCTTCGCGCGGCCCAACCCGGCGCCCGCGGCGCCGAAGGCGGCCCCATGAGCGCCGCCCGGCCGCCCGAAGGCGCTCGCACCGCAGTGCGAAGCGCGGAGGTTCGTTTATGAGCGGCGCCCGCCTGCTGGTGGTCGACGACGACGCCGACATGCTGCGGCTGCTGTCGATGCGGCTGACATCGGCCGGCTACCAGGTCACGGCCGTGACTTCTGCCGAGTCGGCGCTGACCCAGCTCGAGATCGAGCACCCGCAGCTGGTGCTGTCCGACGTCCGGCTGCCGGGCCGCGACGGCCTGGCGCTGTTCGACGAGATCCKCAAGCGCCATCCGACCTTGCCGGTGATCCTGCTGACCGCGCACGGCACCATTCCCGATGCGGTCGAGGCCACGGCGCGCGGCGTCTTCACCTACCTCACCAAGCCCTACGACGCCCGTGAGCTGCTCGAAAAGATCGGCCAGGCGCTGGCCCTGGGCTCCCCGCCGGCCGCGCCCGGCAAGGCCGGCGACGAGAGCTGGCGCGCCGAGATCGTGAGCCGCAGCAACCGCATGGCCGAGCTGCTGGCCGAGGCCCGGATGGTCGCCAAGTCGGACGCCAGCGTGCTGCTGCGCGGCGACAGCGGCGCCGGCAAGGAAGTGCTGGCGCGCGCCATCCACCGTGCCAGCGCGCGCGCCGACAAGCCCTTCGTGGCGGTCAATTGCGGCGCCATCCCCGAGGCCCTGCTCGAATCCGAGCTGTTCGGCCACATGAAGGGCGCCTTCACCGACGCGGTCGCCAACCACAAGGGCTTGTTCCAGCAGGCCGACGGCGGCACGCTGCTGCTCGACGAGATCGGGGACATGCCGCCGGCCCTGCAGGTCAAGCTGCTGCGGGTGCTGCAGGAGCGCGCGGTGCGCCCGCTCGGCGGCAGCCAGTCGATCGCGGTCGATGTCCGGATCATCTCGGCCACCCACCGCGACCTCGATGCCGCGATGGAGGCCGGGCAGTTCCGCGAAGACCTGTACTACCGCCTCAACGTCGTGACACTGAGCCTGCCGCCGCTGTCGGCGCGGCGCGAAGACATCCCGCTGCTGGCCAACCACTTCCTGCAGCGGCTGTCGACCAAGTACGGCAAGCGGCTGTCGGGCTTCGCGCCCGAGGCGCTGAAGGCGCTGACCACCGCCTCCTGGCCCGGCAACGTGCGCCAGCTGTACAACGTGGTCGAGCAGGTCTGCGCACTGTCGAGCTCGCCGCTGATCCCGCTGGCGCTGGTGCAGCGCGCGCTGCGCGTGCCGAGTGTCGAAGTGCAGACCTACGCCGAGGCCAAGCAGCGCTTCGAGCGCGATTACCTGGTCGGTTTGCTCAAGCTGACCGATGGCAACGTGGCCGATGCGGCCCGCCTCGCCGACCGCAACCGGACCGAGTTCTACCGCCTGCTGCAGAAGCACGAACTCACGCCAGGCCACTTCAAGGCCGACGCCCCGTCGCCGGGCGGCGAAAACGGTCGCTGACCAGCGACACGCCAAGTTGTTGATTTGATTGGGTTTTGTCAGTCAGGCTTCCTGGCTGTCGGGCCCAGGCGACAAATTCGGGGGTCTGGCGGCCTTTTTCGCCCGGCGCCCACCGCGAAAAGCCGGAAATTCAGTCCAAGCGATTGATTTCAAAGGGTTTTTCGGCCCTGGCACAGGGTTTGCCCCTGTACAGGCATGACAGCACTCACCAGCCCCACTTTCGCACTGCGTCCGCAGCGCGACGGCCTGCGTCAAAAGCAGTTTTCCCTCTTGCGGCCGCGTGCCGCGGGTCAGGTGCTGGCAGCCCAGGCGGGCGCCGGCCACTTCGCGCCCGAGAGCGTGTTCAAGCGCTTTCCGGCAATCGGCGACACGCCCTCCTTCGACAAGCAACGCGGCTGAACCCCATGAAGCCCACGCAATACGCCCAACCGAAGCTGCTGGCCGAAAGCGATTTCTCGCATCGCAGCCCGCTGCGCGAGGAACGCCACCCGAACTCGGTGACGGCGCCCCCGATCAACCGCGGCTCGATGACGCCCCGCCCCTGGCGCGGCTTCTGGAACAGCATCGGCACCGCCCTGCTCGTGAAGCTGGGCGCCGGTGCCGTGTCCAAGTCGGTCGGCAAGACCGCCGGACCGCAGCAGCCCTGGCAGCGTGCGGCCGCGCAGCGCCGCCTCGCGTTCCTGGCACTGACCGTGCTGAGCACCGTGGCCGCCGCCACCCTGTTCGCCCGCGTCCAGCCCGACTACGACAACCTGTGGCTCGAATACAGCCAGATCGCGCTCTATGCGGTTCTTTCGGGCTGGGTCGTGACCGGCTTCGTGACCGCGCTGATGGGCTTCTACGTCTCGGTGCGCGGTGACAAGCACGCGCTATCGGCCAAGCAGGTGGCCGACCACCCGATGGACCCCGCGGCCCGCACGGCGATCATCATGCCGATCTGCAACGAGGACGTGTCGACCGTGTTCGCCGGCCTGCGCGCAACTTGCGAATCGGTGGCCGCCACCGGCCACGCGCGGCAGTTCGACGTCTTCGTGCTGTCCGACAGCTACACGCCCGAGATCGCCGCCGCCGAGCGCGCCGCCTGGGAAGACCTGCGCGCCGCACTGGCCCTCAACTACGCGAACAACCCCAACCAGCCCCAGGTCGAGGTCTACTACCGCCTGCGGACCCGCCGCACGCACCGCAAGGCCGGCAACGTGGCCGACTTCTGCCGCCGCTGGGGCAAGGACTACCGCTACATGGTCGTGCTCGACGCCGACAGCGTCATGAGCGGCGACTGCCTGACCGCGATGGTCAAGCTGATGGAAGCCAACCCCACGGCCGGCATCATCCAGACCGCGACCCAGGCCATCGGCCATGTCACGCTGCACGCCCGCGCCCAGCAGTTCGCCTCGCGCATGACCGGCCGCCTGTTCACGCTCGGCATGCAGTTCTGGCAGCTCGGCGAGTCGCACTACTGGGGCCACAACGCGATCATCCGCGTCCAGCCCTTCATGGACCACTGCGCGCTGGCGCCGATCAAGGGCAGCGGCGGCATGTCGGGCGGCATCATGTCGCACGACTTCGTCGAGGCTGCGCTGATGCGCCGCGCCGGCTACCACGTGTGGCTGGTTGCCGACCTGGTCGGCAGCTACGAGCAGCAGCCGCCGGACCTCTTGTCCGAGCTGCAGCGCGACCGCCGCTGGTGCCAGGGCAATCTGCAGAACGCCCGCCTGATGGCCGAGCCCGGCCTGCACCCGGTGCACCGCGCAATGTTCGTCACCGGCACCATGGCCTATGCCTCGGCGCCGCTGTGGCTGGCCTTCCTGACCCTCGGCACGGCGCTGTGGCTGACCGGTTCGAGCGTGGTCGAGCACTGGCTCGCGATGCCGATGGAGCTCGCCGGCCTGTGGATCTGGACGCTGTGCCTGCTGTTCCTGCCGCGCATCCTGGGCCTGATCGCGGTCGTGATCCGCGGCGAGCAGCGGCAGTTCGGCGGCATCGGCGGCCTGCTCAAGAGCGCCGCGCTCGAAAGCGCGATGGCGATCGTCCAGGCGCCGGTGCGCATGCTGGCGCACTCGCTGTTCGTGGTGGTCGCGCTGACCGGCCTCAAGCTCGACTGGAAGTCGCCTCCGCGCGAAGCCGCCGCCGTCTCGTGGCGCATCGCGGTCTCGCAGCTGGCGCCGATGTCCTTCGTGATCGCCGCGCTGGCCGTCGGCATCGCGCTGATCGATGCCAGCGCACTGACCTGGCTGATGCCCGTGGGCCTGCCGCTGCTGCTGGCGATCCCGCTGACCGTGCTGACCAGCCAGATCGGCTTCGGCATCGCGCTGCGCGACCGCGGCTTCCTGCTGATCCCCGAGGAATCGCGCTCGCCGGCGGTGCTGCGCAGGGCCTGGATGCATGCGCTGCGGCTGTCGCGGCCTGCTGCCGCCTGAGTCGGTTCGAGCCCTCGAAAAAAAGCCCCGCGATGCGGGGCTTTTTTGCTTTGGAAGATTTGCACGTTGGTCTCACGCTTGCGCGCATTGGCTATGCGCAGACAAGCTGACAGCGGAAGGCAGTCGCCGCATTCGACGAACTGCAAGCGATAAGAATTCGGAGAGCGAAATCTTTTTCTAGCATTCGCCTTCACTGGAATATCCGTACGTGCAGGCAAATGGATCATGCCATCCATTATTTTTGTAAAACAAGTAGACAACATCCTCTCCGAGGAATGTAAACCTAGCCACACCGCTTGAAAACAATATCCACCGGCCACTGTAGTTATCGCTAAAGGTCAGCGAGCCTTCAGCGTAGCACGTGGTATATCGATCATTTCTAATTGCCGCTTCAACCGGGTACGCTCTGTTGAAAAATCTGATCACCTGACTTTTCGTTGGTCTGAATTTCTTACAGGCATTTATCTCGTTTACGTTCGAGACCGACTCAACCGTCGCCCCGATTATTTCAATATTCAAATTCTTTACCGTTCGGGCGTACCCAGTCGCCCCCCCAGCAGCAACAGAGACAGGGCCGCTGTCTTAAGCGACAAATGCGTTCCTACCATTTCGCGGCGCCCGCCTCAGAAGGGGTTTTTCTCGCTATTTCCGGATGACGGTAGATTTCGCTCATCGAGATATTCAGGGTATCGGCAAGTTCACGAACGAGCCATTTAAGAGAGGCATTCTGTGCGTCATTCACATCCTCAAATTGCTGCTCCTTTTGGCCTGGCACTTCAAATGATCGACCAACAATCTCAATCCCAATCGCGTCCGCGTTTATGGGGTAACGGTCTGGAAATGGCTTTCTATACTCTCGATCGGACATAGCTTGAGGCTGCCATTTCTTTTCCAAACCGCTTACCACCTTAAACTCCGCAGGAGTACATTTTTGCGTATGAAGGCATCGCGATCGCAGCATGCCAATGTGGATCGTGACCTTGTATAAGGACGCAGTTTGATAGATCGTGCCGTCTTTATCAATCAGAAAATGGGCGCCCTTTGCACCTTTTGCGCTGTAGCTGCCTCAGGGCGGACTGGAACGACCCACCTGTTTGATGGACAATCAAGCCATTGACCTTGCGCAACGGTCCGCGCTCAATTTGAGGAAATATCTTCATCTTGATTTTCGCCCCGGCATCGACGTGTCCATCTTTTGTGATGTAAAGCATATGCCTTTTTCCGCCTCTTTATTCGCTTGCATGTCGTAGCCGGCCGCAACGGTACCGGCGGACCCGCCCTGCTGATTTTGGATGACGTATTCTTGTTTCACCCTGGCAAAAGAAAGACCAACCTGCTCCGTGCGCTGCGAGCAATTTGCGTACTGAGCGAGTCATTTTGCCACCGATGGGCCGATGGCCACCCTGCGCGGGCAGGCAGGCGACCCAGGCCGCGCCGCCGCACGAAATTCTTGCATCGCTCAGATTTTCGGATTAGCACTCTAGGGTATCGCCCAACCCGTATGAGCAAGCAGTAGGATCAACCCATTTATTATTTTTGTAAAACAAAATAACGGTATCACCTTCCGCCCAGGTTATGCCACCGACCCCGCCCGACGTAATGCTCCAGCTTGCTTCTCCGAAGTCGTCAAAAACGAGGGTTCCTGCCGCATAACAAGGGGCATATCTCTCATGCGAGGCCCAACGACGTGGCACCGGGTAGGCTTTGCTGAAAAAGTTCTTAATCTGCTTTATGGTGGGCTTGAATTGCTTGCACTGCTGAGTCAATCCTTTTTCCATGGTATTTGTAGTCACACCGGACTCTAGAATATTTATCTCTTTGATGGTTCTAGAGCTTGCATGAAAAGAAATCGCCAACGCAAATACGGCGATGGCCGATCTGACAAATGATGCGTTCTTGGTGGTTACCATTTTGCGGTACTCGCTTCAGTTTCATTTTTTCTGCCGATCTGCGGATGCCTGTAAATTTCTTGCATTGATACACCAAATGTTTCGACAAGCTCTTTCATCAGCCATTTAAGAGACGAATTTTGCGCATCCGTTACAGACTCGTATATTTCTTTCCCTGGGTTGCCATACGACATGCCAACGATTTCAATCCCAATGGCGTCAGCGTTGGAGGGCTATCTATCGGGCCATTTTTTTACCTTCTCGTTCGCGTGGATCGCCTCAGCTCTTTCGCTGTTGCCTTTTATTTTCTCCAAGGCACTTGCACTCTTCAACTCTGTAGGCGTGCATTTTTGCGTGATTACGCACCTCGATTGAAGAAAGCCTACATGATTGGTCACTCTGAAAAGCGATGCGGTTTGGTAAATCTGCCCATCCTTGTCAATTAAAAAGTGAGCACCGTTGGGCGGCCTGGGGCCTTTTGTGTTGGCGTATGAATTAAATGCGCCTTGTGCGGTGGGGTTATTGGTTTGATGGACCACGATGCCGTTCACCGCATCGAGCTTTCCGCGCTCGATTGTTGAATAAATCTTTACCTTGATTTTTTCCGCATCGACGATTCCGCCACGGC
>NZ_JBFUCJ010000041.1:0-51432 GCF_056405295.1 Variovorax sp. P1_H2
GAGGCGTTGAGCTCGCCGTCCTCGAACCACTTGTAGAAAGGCGCATCCGACTCGTCGAGCGTGCGCGTGAAGGGCTTGCTCCACACCACGTTGGCCCTGGCCTGGCGGGCCCAGAAGCCGTCGAAGTCGTCCGCCGCCTCCTTGCAGAGGGCGTCGTAGGCCGCCATGCTGGGGATGCGCGCGCCTGCGCTGGCAGTGGCGTCGGGGGGAAACACGCGGGTCTCGATCAAGACCGATTCGATGCGCTTCGATGTGTTCGTCGTCATTGCTTCGTCTCTCTTTCTTCAGTCGATTGAATCGAACAAAGCGCGCAAGTTCGATGCCCATGCGCGAGCGCGCGGCATTGGTTCAATCTGCAACACCTTGCTCCGCTTCGGCACAGCGCCTGGCGCAGTGCGGCCACGCCGCCGTGGAGCACTCCGATCGAAATCCATTGCCTGACAACGACTTGCATCTGCTGGCATGCGCTGGCACGCGCTGGCCCGCCGATTGCGAAGCAGTCCATGCGTTCCTTCCTCAACTTCAACGGAGATGATTTCATGGACATGGCAGAAATGCGCAATCTCGGCATTGCGAACCCCTACAAGCAGCAATACGGCAACTACATCGGCGGCCAGTGGGTCGCGCCGATCGACGGCCAGTACTTCGACAACCTGACGCCGGTGACCGGCCAGCCCTTCACGAGCATTCCGCGCTCGAACGCCAAGGACATCGAGGCGGCGCTGGATGCCGCGCACAAGGCCAAGGCCGCCTGGGGCCGCACCTCGCCAACCGAGCGCGCCAACATCCTGCTGAAGATCGCCGACCGCATGGAGCAGAACCTGCGGACGCTGGCCGTGGCCGAGACGCTCGACAACGGCAAGCCGCTGCGCGAGACCCTGGCCGCCGACATGCCGCTGGCCATCGACCACTTTCGCTACTTCGCATCGTGCGTGCGGGCACAGGAAGGCGGCATCAGCGAGATCGACCACGAGACCTACGCGTACCATTTCCATGAGCCGCTCGGCGTGGTGGGCCAGATCATTCCGTGGAACTTTCCGATCCTGATGGCGGTGTGGAAACTGGCACCGGCACTCGCCGCGGGCAACTGCGTGGTGCTGAAGCCGGCCGAGCAGACGCCGGCGTCGATCCTGGTGCTGATGGAGATCATCGGCGACCTGCTGCCTCCGGGCGTGCTCAACGTCGTCAACGGCTTTGGCCTGGAAGCCGGCAAGCCACTCGCGTCGAGTCCGCGCATCGCCAAGATCGCCTTCACCGGAGAGACCACCACCGGCCGGCTGATCTCGCAGTACGCGAGCCAGAACCTGATCCCGGTCACGCTGGAGCTCGGTGGCAAGTCGCCCAACATCTTTTTCGAGGACGTGCTGGCGGCCGACGACGCCTTCTTCGACAAGGCGCTGGAAGGATTCGCGATGTTCGCGCTGAACCAGGGCGAGGTCTGCACCTGCCCGAGCCGCGCGCTGATCCAGGAATCGATCTACGACCGGTTCATGGAACGCGCGATCAAGCGCGTCGAGGCGATCACGCAGGGCCACCCCCTGGACACCGCCACCATGCTGGGCGCGCAGGCCTCGCAGGAGCAGATGGAAAAGATCCTCACGTACATCGACCTCGGCAAGCAGGAAGGCGCACAGTGCCTGACCGGCGGCGAGCGCAACGTGAAGAACGGCGAGCTGGCGGCGGGCTACTACATCAAGCCGACCGTGTTCAAGGGCCACAACAAGATGCGCATCTTCCAGGAGGAGATCTTCGGGCCGGTGGTGTCGGTGACGACCTTCAAGACCGAGGAGGAGGCCCTCGAGATCGCGAACGACACGCTGTACGGCCTGGGCGCCGGCGTGTGGAGCCGCGACGGCGCTCGTGCCTTCCGCATGGGCCGCGGCATCCAGGCCGGCCGCGTGTGGACCAACTGCTATCACCAGTACCCGGCCCATGCGGCCTTCGGCGGCTACAAGCAGTCGGGCATCGGCCGCGAGAACCACAAGATGATGCTCGACCACTACCAGCAGACCAAGAACCTGCTGGTGAGCTACAGCCCGAACAAGCTGGGCTTCTTCTGAGCGGGCAGCCCATGGCGTCCGGCACGCAATCGCACGAACCGGCCACGGCCCGGGTGGGTCGCGTGTCCGTGACGCCGGCCGCGCAGGCGCTCATCGAGCGCCTGCGCGCGCAGCATGGCCCGTTGATGTTCCACCAGTCGGGGGGCTGCTGCGATGGCAGCGCGCCGATGTGCTTCGCCCTGGGCGAGTTCATCACGGGCGATGCCGACATCTGCCTCGGCGAGATCGCGGGCACGCCCTTCTACATGAGCCGATCCCAGTTCGAGTACTGGGAGCACACGCACCTGATCATCGATGCGGTGCCCGGCAACGGCGGGATGTTCTCGCTGGAACGCCCGACCGGACTGCGCTTCCTGACGCGCTCGCGGCTGTACGAAGACGCCGAATGGCAGGCCCTGGAGGCGCAGGGCCGGCCGTAGCCGGACCCTGGCCCCTGTCGCTTCAAGGCGCCAGCCAGGCGACGTTGGCGCGTTCGAACATCTTGCGCAGCCGCCCGCTGCCGGCGAGCTCGTCGACTGCGGCTTGCAGTGCCTGCGCCAGGTCTGCCGCGTCCTTCTTCACCGCCATTCCCACCGCCCAGCCATTGCGTTGGGCGCGCGGCGACGGCAGGGGCGCGATCGCGAAGCGCGCATCGCCACGCAACACCGACTCCATCTCCGACGCCAGACCCGCGGCCGCGGCCACCTCGCCACGCTGCAGGGCGCGCGCGGCCTCGGTGCCGTCCTTCCATTGCGTGCTGAGCTGGTTGCGATAGGCTCCGCCATCGGCGCCGATCATCAGCCAGCCGGCCAGCGTCTGCCCAGGAACGGCCACCTTCGCATCGCCCAGGGCCGACAGGGAATCGAGTTGCGGCAGGCGATCGAGCTGCCGTGCCAGCACGACGCGCYCGCGCCAGTACGGCGCAAGGATGCGGGCCTGCGGCGTCTCGTCGATCAGCGGCTTGTCGACCGGCACGTGCATGAGCACGTCGGCCGGACCGAAGCCCAGGTAGTGCCCGCGCCACACCATGTTGCGCAGGTCGTCACCCATGTTCTCGTCGGCGTTGAAAGGCAGCACCGACAGCTTGACGCCAAGCGCGTCCGCCAGCGCCTGGGCCAGCTCCACGTCGATGCCCTTGCCGTCGACGTGGAACGGCGGCATGTCCTTGTAGAGCGCCACGGTGAGCGTCCCGCGCTCGCGGATGCGGTCCAGCGGCGCGGCGCTCGAGACCCCTGGAGCGCCGGCCAGGCCGGCCGCACCGAGCCAACGCAGGCAGTCGCGTCGCGACGGCAGAGAGGCGTGCATGGTCGGCTCCTACATCGGCTTGTCGCGACGGGTCTCGAGGTAGGCCTTGATCGACCAGATGGCCTCCTGGCTCATCATGCCTTCGAACGGCGGCATGTAGACCGCGCCGTTGCGCGTGCGGCCGTGGCGCACGGTGTTCAGGAAGTAGTCGTCGATCTCCTTGATGCAGGCGGCCTTCTTCGCGGCATCCTTCAGCGCCGCGCAGTCGTTGTCGATCTTGCGCAGATCGGGAGCGATGCCGCCGGAGATCGCCTCGATGCCATGGCAGCGCGCGCAATTCTGGTTGTAGGCGGAGGTACCGATCTTGATGGCGGACCCATTTCCGCGATAGGGGTTCTCCGGGCGCCACTCCTTGCCCAGTTCGGGCAGCCCGGTGGTGTCCACGGCTTGCGGCGTCACGTCGCCATGCGACCAGGCCAGGGTGGCGCCGGTCATGCAGGCCGCTGCAGCCAACAGCGCGCCGGCCTTGCGGGCCGCCCGGCTCCATGGTGCCTTCTGGCGACGCAGGCTGCTCAGGGGCCGCCCTTCCTTCGGATCGAAACTCGTCATGTCAGTCTCCGTTCATCAAAATGTAGAAACATGGCCGAATCCGCAAACGCCGTGCCACGCCGAGTTGTTGCAGGCAGGTACACAAATTGCGTGGAAAGTCCCGGCATGTGGCATCCTTGCCGTCTGGCAGCCGGCGTGTAACAGCGGGGTTCGGCTTGCGCTGTATCAAAACGGGACACATTGGCCGACGACACAATGCTTTTCGAACGAGACAAGCTGCTCGCATAGAGGCAGAGGAGACAGACAATGGTTGACACCCACCGTGCGCTGGCCACGAGTGCCAGGACCTGGACCACGCCCGCAGTGCTACCCGTCCCCCAGCAGCCGGCGCGTACGGAGTTGATCGAGCAGTGGCATCAACGCTGCTCGGCGCTCGGCCTGACGCGCATCGAGCGGCCCGACTTCGAGCCCTTGACGCGCAGCGATCTCACCGTGGCGCGGGAACGAAACCAGCGCCTGTTCACCCACGCCGCGCCGGTGATGGAAATGCTGTTCGAGCAGATCGTCAACACCGAAAGCATGATCGTGCTGGCCGACGTGACAGGCACCATCCTTCATTCCGTCGGCGACGACAAGTTCCTGCAGCGCGCCGACAAGGTCGCCCTGACGCCGGGCGTCAACTGGGCGGAACACTCCAAGGGCACCAACGCCATCGGCACCGCGCTGTTCGAGGAGGCTCCCACCGTGGTCCACGGCGGCGAGCATTTCATCCACGCCAACCACTTCCTCACCTGCTCGGCGGCGCCCATCTTCGACCCGCGCGGCAACATGCTCGGCGTCCTCGACGTCACCGGTGACCAGCGTTCCTACCACCAGCACACGATGGGCCTGGTGCGCATGTCGGCGCGCATGATCGAAAACCAGTGGTTGTCCGACGACTATGGCAACCGGCTTCGCCTGCACTTCCACAGCCGCGTGGAGTTCATCGGCACGCTGCTCGAGGGCATCATCGTGGTCGGCGCGGACGGCAAGATCCTCGGCGCCAATCGCAGCGCGCTCGACCAGCTCGACATGAGCAGCGCCGCGCTGCGCATGCACAGCCTCACCAGCCTGTTCGGCACGACCGCTTCGGCGGTGTTCGACCACTTCCGCACGCCCTTGCCCGTGCCGATGATGCTGAGCCTTGCCGGCGGGCGGCAGTTTCATGTCAACGCACGGTTCAACGGGCCCCAGCGTTCGATGGTCATGGAGCCGTCCTTTTCCCAGGCTGCAGCCGAGGTCGTCGACCACCGGGCGGCCGCGGGCGACAGCAGCAGGCGCTCCGGCACGCTGGCGGGCGACACGGCGAACTCCGCGGACGGCACGCTGTTCTCGGGCCTGCACTATCTGAACACTGGCGATCCGCAGATCGGTGCGCTGGTGCGGAAGGTGCAACGCGTCATCAACCGCGACATTCCGCTGCTGATTCTCGGCGAGACAGGCACCGGCAAGGAGTTGCTGGCGCGGGCCGTCCACCAGGATTCCAACCGGGCCAAGYAGCCCTTCGTGGCCGTCAACTGTGCGTCGATTCCCGAGTCGCTGATCGAGGCCGAACTGTTCGGCTACGAAGACGGCGCCTTCACCGGCGCGCGCCGCAAGGGCGCGGTCGGCCGAATCGTGCAGGCCAATGGCGGCACCTTGTTCCTCGACGAGATCGGCGACATGCCGCTGGCCCTGCAGGCCCGTCTGCTGCGTGTGCTGCAGGAGCGCAACGTGACGCCACTGGGCAGTCTCAAGTCGATTCCAGTGGACATCGCCGTGATCGGCGCGACGCACCGCAAGCTGCGCGACATGATCGAAGCGGGCTCGTTCCGCGAAGACCTCTATTACCGCCTGAACGGCCTCGTGGTGAAGCTGCCTGCACTGCGCGAGCGTTGCGACCTCGACGTGGTGGCGCGCCGCATCCTGCTGGCCGAGTGCCCGCACGGCACACCGGACATCAGCGCGCCGGTGATGTCGCTTTTCAAGGCCTACGCCTGGCCGGGCAACGTGCGCCAGCTCGCCAACGTCCTGCGCACGGCGTCCGTCATGGCCGCCGGCGAAGGCCAGATCGCCGAGCACCATCTTTCGGATGACTTCCTGGAGGATGTGCGGTGCTTGCGACAGGGGCGGGAGCCCGCCGCTTCGGTGGCGATGCCTGTCGCGTCACCCGCGGCCCAGGCTGCTGTCCCTGTGCATTCCCCGGCCCTGCCCGAGGAGCGCGCAGCGCAGCCGATCGTCGCGCCGGCGCCGCCAGCCACCATGGCCGAGGCCGCCGCGCCCCGCACGCTCGGCGAGTCCGAGGTCGAGCTGATCCGAAACGCCCTTGCCGCTGCCAACGGGAACATCTCGGTGGCGTCGAAGCATCTCGGCATCAGCCGCAACACCATCTATCGCAAGCTTCGCTGGGCCAAGTGAAGCGCGCGGGCGCACGGCGGTCCTTCAGGGATTACCCTGTACCGCCGTCGCACGGGCGGTGTACCAGCCTGGAACACCACGCGTCGGCGCCTGCCATCGCAGGCCTGCCGACGGCGCAAGCACGCCCTCCCAAGCCTTCGGCATAAGGGCAATCCCGAGTCTTTTCGCGCGCGCTGCGCCATGCCGCCGCGGGCACGCGATTTGCGGAACAGCACCGGCACCACAAGGCAATTCCGCCTGGGCCTGTTCCGCAACGAAGGAGACTCCATGCAATGGTCGCAACCCGCGTTTGAAGACATGCGCTTCGGCTTCGAGATCACGATGTACATCTCGCACCGCTGAGCTGTTCAAGCCGGCGGCGGTACGGCCTCTGACCGCCCTGCCGCCGGCCCGAATCTTCTCTCTCTCTCTCTCTCTCTTCATCATGAAAATACTCGTGCTCGGATCCGGCGCCGGCGGCGGATTTCCGCAATGGAACTGCAACTGCCGGCAATGCGCCGGCCAGCGCCTTGGCGGACTCACCGCCCATGCGCGCACCCAGAGCTCGATCGCCGTGTCGAGCGACGGCGAATCGTGGGTGCTGCTCAATGCCTCGCCCGACATCGGCCAGCAGTTGCGCAGCCATCCGCAACTGCATCCGCGCCAGGGCCTGCGCAACACGCCGATCAAGGCGGTGGTGTTGATGGATGCGCAGATCGACCATGTCACCGGCCTGCTCGGCATGCGCGAAGGCCCGTGCATCGACATCTATGCGACGCCCTGCGTCTTCGAGGACCTGACCACCGCCTTCCCGGTGCTCAGCGTGCTCGAACACTATTGCGGCACCCGCTGGCACATGCTGCCGGTGGCCGGCACCGAGACAAGTGCCGCCTTCACGGTCGACGGGTTTGCGTCGCTGCGCTTCACCGCAGTGGCCATTCCGGGCAAGGCCCCACCCTACTCGCCACACCGCCGCGAGCAAACGGTCGGAGACAACATCGCGCTGCTGATCGAAGACCTCGATGAGGGCGGGCGCCTGTTCTATTCGCCGGGCCTGGCGGAGGTCGGCGCGCACGAACTGCAGTGGATGCACGGGGCCGACTGCCTGCTCGTCGACGGCACCTTCTGGGTCGAGGACGAGATGCAGCACGCCGGCCTCAGCAGCAAGACGGCCAGCGAGATGGGCCATCTGCCGCAGATCGGCAGCGACGTCCGCATCGGCATGGTCGACGTGATGCTGGCCACCGCCGCGCGCCGCAAGGTGCTCATTCACATCAACAACAGCAACCCGATCCTGGACGAGGCGAGCGTGCAGCGCCGCATGCTCGAAAGCCATGGCATCGAAGTGGCCTACGACGGCATGGAGATCACGCTATGACGGAAACAACACTGGCGGCCCACCTGAACCCGCGCGAGGCGGCACGATACGAACTGCAGCGCCTGTGGGCCTCCGACGAGTTCGAGGCCCGCCTGCGCGCCTGCGAGTCGCGCTACCACATCCACCATCGCTTCAACCAGCGGCTCAATCGCGGCGAACTGCAACCGTTCCAGGTACGCGCCTGGGTGGCCAACCGCTTCTATTACCAGGTGAGCATTCCGCGCAAGGACGCGGCGGTGATGTCCAACTGCGACGACCGGGCCGAGCGCCGTCGCTGGATCCTGCGCATGCTCGACCACGACGGCCGTGGCGACTACACGGGCGATGACGCCGGCGGCATCGAGGCCTGGGTCCGCCTCGGCGAGGCCGCGGGCCTGGACCCGATCGACCTCTGGTCGCATCGCCACGTGCAACCGGCCGTGCGCTTTGCGGTCGACGCCTATGTCAACTTCGCGCGGCAGCGTCCGTGGGAGGAAGCCGCCATCTCGTCGCTGACCGAGATGTTCGCGCCGAAGATCCATGCCGACCGCCTGGCCGGCTGGCCTGCGCTGTACCCGTGGATCGACGCCCGGGGTCTGGCCTACTTCCGCAGCCGCATCCCGCTCGCCACGCGCGATGTCGAACACGGACTCGACGTCGCGCGGCGCTGGTGCACCACGCGCGCGCGCCAGGAGCGCGCGCTGGCCATCCTGCACTTCAAGCTCGACATCCTCTGGTCGATGCTCGACGCCATCGAGCGCGCCTATCCCGACGACATGCCCGAGGCCCAACGACCATGATCACGCCCGACGCCCACCCCCGCATGTCGGCGCTGTACCGGATGCAGTTCGAGCCGACGCAGGACAGCTGGGTCCTGCTCTATCCTGAGGGGATGGTGCGCCTCAACGGCCCGGCCGCCGAGATCCTGCAGCGCTGCGACGGTCGGCGCAGCGTGGACGAGATCGTCACCGAGCTCGAGATCGCCTTCGCGCCGACAGCTCTGCGCAACGACGTGGTCGACTTCCTGAGCCAGGCGCTGCAACGCGGCTGGCTGCAGGAGGCGCGACCATGACATCCCCGGGCCACGGCACGGTACGGCCGCCGCTCTGGCTGCTGGCGGAGCTGACCTATCGCTGCCCACTGCACTGCGCCTTTTGCTCGAACCCGGTCGACTATGCGCGTCACGATGAAGAACTCGACACCGCGAGCTGGCGGCGCGTGCTGGCCGAAGCACGCGCGCTCGGCGCCGTGCAGCTCGGCTTCTCGGGCGGCGAGCCGCTGCTGCGCGACGACCTCGAGGAACTCGTGGCGCACGCACGTGGGCTCGGCTTCTATACCAACCTCATCACGTCCGGCGTGGGCCTCACCAGCGCGCGCGCCAAAGCCCTCAAGGCGGCCGGCCTCGACCATATCCAGCTTTCGTTCCAGGACTCGACGCGCGAGCTCAACGACTTCCTGAGCTCCACGAAGACATTCGAACTGAAATCGAAGGTCGCCGGCATCATCAAGGCCGAGGGCTACCCGATGGTGCTGAACTGCGTGATGCACCGCTTCAACCTGCAGCATGTCGACCGCATCATCGAGATGGCCGAGCGCATGGGCGCGGACTTCCTCGAACTGGCCAACACCCAGTACTACGGCTGGGCCTGGCTCAACCGCGCCGCGCTGATGCCGACGGCGGCCGAACTGCGCGAGGCGGAGGCCATCGTCCAGACGTACCAGGCAAGGCTGGCCGGCCGGATGAAGATCATCTGGGTCTCGCCCGACTATGCGGACGCCAAGCCCAAGCCCTGCATGGCCGGCTGGGGCACGGTGTTCATGGTCGTCGCGCCGGATGGTGTTGCCATGCCTTGCCACAGCGCCCGCATGCTGCCCGGTCCGGCGCTGCCGAACCTGCAGTCGATGTCCGTGCGCGAAGCCTGGCACGACACCGAAGCCTTCAACCGCTACCGCGGCCAGGCCTGGATGGACCCGACCTGCAGCGGTTGCGACGAACGGCATCATGATTTCGGCGGCTGCCGCTGCCAGGCCTTTCTGGTCACGGGGGACGCGGCGGCGGCCGACCCCGTATGCCCGAAGAGCGCGCATCGCGGCCGCATTGACGACATGCTCGACGCGGCCGCCGTGGCGCGCGCCGACGGCGCGTCCACGCACACCTTGCGCTTCGTGCCGGGTGCCAGGCGCGGCGCGGGCCTGGTGTTCCGCAGCGACGAGAACTCGCTCGCCTGCAGCGCGGCGGGGGCCCTCGCTTGCTGAAGATCCACGGCCTCACGCAACGCTACGGGACGCGCGTCGCGCTGGATGCGCTGAGCCTGTCGATCGCACGCGGCGGCTTCGTCGTGCTTCTGGGGCCCAATGGGGCGGGCAAGTCGACGCTGTTCCAGGTGCTGACCGGCCTGTTCGCGGCCGATGAGGGCGATGTCGAGGTGGCCGGCCTGTCGATGCGCACCGACGCCCGCCGGGCGCTGGCGCACATCGGCGTGGTGTTCCAGCAGCAGTCGCTGGACCTCGACCTGAGCGTTGCGCGCAACCTGCAATTCCATGCCGAGCTGCAAGGCCTGCCGTCGCATGTGTCGCGCGAGCGCATTGCCTTCGAGGCGGCGCGCTTCGGACTCATGGCGGACATGCAGCGCAGCGTGCGGGAACTGTCGGGCGGCAACCGGCGCAAGGTCGAGCTGGTGCGCGCCCTGCTGCACCGGCCCGATCTGCTGCTGATGGACGAAGCCACGGTCGGGCTCGACCCCCAATCGCGCCGCGATCTGGTCGACGGCTTGCAGGACGAGGTCGGCCAACGCGGCCTGACAGTGCTGTGGGCGACGCATCGGGTATCGGAAGCCGAGCACGCCGACCGCGTGCTGGTACTGCACCGCGGCCGCCTGCTCGCCAATGGCCCCCCCGCCGACGTCAAGGCCGCCCTGGGCGGCGCGACGCTGGAGGCGGCGTTCCTGAACGCCACGCGATAGCCCTCCCCCTTCGAGACAAGACCGCATGATCAAGCACATCCTCGCCCTGCTGACGCTCGCCGCCGCGCTCATCACGCTGCCTGCGGCAGCCAGAGACAGCCAGCTCGCCTTCGTCTCCAGCGAGAAGGACCACGCGATCACCATGGTGGACCTGAAGACGCTGGCCGTCGTCGGCGTCATCCCGACCTGCAAGCGTCCGCGCCACATGCAAAGACTGAACGGCGACACCCAGCTGATGGTGGCCTGCAGCGACTCGGGCCGCGCCGACATCATCGACCTGGCGACGCGCAAGTCGGTCGCGAGCGCGCCGCTCGGCGACGATCCGGAGGTGTTCGACCTCTCGGCCGACGGCAGCACCGCCTATGTGTCGGCCGAGGATGACGGCACGCTCAACGTGTTCGACCTGAGGACGAAGAAACGGGTCAAGGGCGTGCCCGTCGGCAAGGAACCCGAAGGTGTCAAGGTGTCGCCCGACGGCAAGCGCGTGTACGTGAGCTCGGAGGTCGCGAACATGGTGCATGTCATCGACGCCGGCACGCTCGAGGTGATCCGGAACATCCCGGTCGGCCAACGCCCGCGCCGCTTCGCCTTCTCGGCCGACGGCAGCGAGCTGTGGGTGACCAACGAGCTGGGCAGCAGCGTCAGCGTGATCTCGACCGGCGAGCTGAGGGTGCTGGCCACCGTCCCCTTCGCGGTCAAGGGCCTGCGGCCGGACGACATCACGCCGGTCGGCATCGCCTTGTCGCGGGATGGCAAGACGATGTACGTCGGGCTGGGCCGTGCCAACCAGGTGGCCTTCGTCGACGTGGCGTCGCGCACCACGAGGGCCCTGGCGCTGGTGGGCAAGCGGGCCTGGGGCGTGGCGGTCAATCGGGAGGGTTCACGGCTCTTCGTCGTCAACGGCTTGTCGGACGACATGACGGTGGTCGATGCCGCCACCGCGAAGCCGATCAAGACCATCGCCGTCGGACGCGTGCCTCACACGGTGGTCGTCGATGACTGAAATGAAACACCCCCCGAAGCGCCTACGGCGCCTCCCCCCTCAAGGGGGGCGATACCGGCGGCCCGGCAAAGCCGGTTCCGCGGTATCCCTGGTATCGAACTGCGCCGGTTTCATGCGTCGTGGGTCGCGCACCGCGCGGTGGAGCAACTAGGATGAAACACCCCCGAAGCGCCTGCGGCGCCGCCCCCTCGAGGGGGCGATACCAGCGGCCCGGCAAAGCCGGTTCCGCGGTATCCCTGGCATTGGCTGCGCCGGTTTCATGCGTCGCGGGTCACGCGATCACGTGGTGGAGCACTGAGTTGGCTCGGCGCACGATCGCGGCGCTGGCCCTGGCACTGGCACTGGCGCTGGCCGGCGCCTCGGCCTGTGCCGCAACCTTGACGCTCGGCATCGTGCAGCGCGCCGATGACGATCGCCTGGAGCCGGCGCGCGTCGCGCTCGCCTACCCGGGCCAGCCCGGCGGGCGCGCACGCGACGGCGTCGACCTGGCCATCCAGGAGCGCCGGTTCGAGCTGGACACAGCGGGCTTGCAGGTGGCCGTCATCGTGCGCGCGGCCCGATCGGCGGACGATGCAGCCATGCAATTGCGCCAGCTCGAAGGGACCGGCACGGCGGCTGCCCTGCTCGACCTTCCTGCGGCATGGATCGCCGGCGCGTCGGCCGCGACCGCCCTGCCCCTGCTCAATGTCGGCGACAGCGCCGATGCGTCGCGCCAGCAAGGCTGTCGAGCCAACCTGTTCCACACGCTGCCGAGCGAGCGCATGCGCGCGGATGCCCTGGCGCAGGCCTTGCTCGCCCGCAAGTGGATGCGCGTGCTGCTGATCTCCGGTCCGCGACCCGAGGATGCCAGCCGGCTTGCCCTGGCGCAGGCCGCGCTGAAGCGCTACGGCCTGAAGGCCGTGGCGACCAAGGCCTTCACGCTCTCCGCCGACCCGCGCGAGCGCGAATCGGCCAACCCCTTGCTGCTGACCGGCATCGCGGCCGTGGGCGGCGACTATGACGTCGCCTGGGTGGTCGACAGCGATGGCGAGTTCGCGCGCACATTGCCCTGGCGCATCGCACTGCCGCGCCCGGTGGTCGGCGATGCCGGCATGAGCGCACTGGCCTGGGCGCCGCATTTCGAGCGCTATGGCGCGCCGCAGCTCGCGCGCCGCTTCGTCCGGGCGACGCAACGCCCGATGACCAGCCACGACTGGGCGGCCTACATCGCCACCAAGGCTTTGTTGAATGCCGCGCTGGAACAGCCCGCGGCACCCACGGCCGCGAGGCTGAACGCTTCGCTCAACCAGCCTGGCCTCACGCTCGACGGCTTCAAGGGCGTTCGCCTGAGCTTCCGTGCCTGGGACCATCAGTTGCGCCAGCCGATGCTGCTGAGCGATGGCGTCGCCGTGATCGGCACCGCACCGGTCGACGGCGTCATGCACGCGAGGAACGTGCTCGACACGCTCGGCACCGACGCGCCGGAATCGCCATGCAAGGGCGCGCCATGACGCGCGCCGGGCGCCAAGTCGACATCGGCCACGCGCTGCAGGCGATGCGCGCCATCGTCATGCGCGAGCTGCTCAAGTTCTGGCAGCAGAAGGCGCGCCTCGTCTCGGCGCTGGTGCGGCCGGTGCTGTGGCTCGCGGTGTTCGCGGCCGGGTTTCGCAATGTTTTCGGCGTCGCGATCGTCGAGCCCTACGACACCTACATCCCCTACGACGTCTACATCGCCCCGGGGTTGATCGGCATGGTGCTGCTGTTCAACGGCATGCAGTCTTCGCTGGCCATGGTGTACGACCGCGAGATGGGCCTGATGCGGCTGCTGCTGACTGCGCCGCTGCCGCGCTGGTGGCTTCTGCTGTCGAAGATGCTCGCCACCGCGCTGCTCAGCCTGGTGCAGGTGCTGGCCTTCGTCGCGGTGGCCGCGCTGCTCGGCACCACCCTGCCGATGGAACCGCTCGCGTTGCTGCATGCCCTCCTCGCCACGCTCGCCTCGGCGCTGATGCTGGCTTCGCTCGGCCTGCTGCTCTCCGTCCATGTGCGGCAGCTGGAGAACTTCGCCGGCACGATGAACTTCGTGATCTTCCCGATGTACTTCCTTTCCACCGCGCTCTACCCGCTGTGGAAGCTCGAGGAGTCGGGCGCGACCTGGGTGTATCGGATGGCGCAGTTCAACCCGTTCACGCATGCGGTCGAGTGGATCCGATTTGCGCTCTACGACAAGGACCCGGGCAGCGCGCCGCTGGTCGTGCTGGGCACGCTCGCCGTGTGCTTCCTGCTGGCCTGCCGGGGCTACGACCCGCAGCGCGGCTTCGGCGGGCTGACGCAGCGGGGCGCCCCATGACGACACGGCGCAGCCTGCTGCGCCTCGGCGCATCGTGGGCGGCTGTCACGGCCTCTCCGTGGGTTCGTGCGCAGCCAGCGGACGCCGCGTTCCCGCAGCGTCCCCTGTTCCTGTGGGTGCCATGGTCCGCCGGCGGCGGCACGGACCTCAGCCTGCGCGTGCTGGCCGAACTGGCGGGTCGCCGACTGGGCCAGCCCGTCGTCATCGAGAACCGCGGGGGTGCCGGCGGCACGCTCGCCATGCCGATCCTGCAGCAGTCCCTGCCCGACGGCTACACGCTGGCGCAGATGCCGCAGCCGGTATTTCGCGCGCCCTGGACGCAGAAAGTTGCCTGGGACCCGATCCGCGACACCACGCCGATCATCCAGGTGAGCGGCGTGACCTTCGGCTTGCTCGTTCCCGCGGCCAGCCCGCTGCGCAGCGTGGCCGACCTGCTGGCCGATGCAGCGGCGAACCCGGGCCGGATGACGATCGCGACCAATGGCGTCGGCACCACGCCCCACGTCGTGCTCGACGCGCTGTTCGCCGGACACGGGCTGAGCTTCATCCACGTGCCGTACAAGGGCGCGGCCGAGCAGTTGATCGCGCTCTCGTCCGGCCAGGTCATGGCCGGCGTCAACGCCAACGGCTTTGCCCCTTTCGTCGATTCGGGCCGCCTGCGCCTGCTGGCGACCTTTGGCGCGGCCCGCTCGCGGCGCTGGCCCGATGTGCCGACCATGAGCGAACTGGGCCACGGCATCGTCGCCATGTCGCCCTATGGCCTGGCCGGGCCGCGCGGCGTGCCCGAGCCCATCGTGCGACGGCTGCACGACGCCTTCAAGAGCGCGCTGTTCGACCCGCGGCACATCGCCGAACTGGCCAAGAACGACCAGGAGGTCGTCTACCTCGACAGCGCCGACTACGGCCTCAGCATGCGCGAGGCCTATGCCGCCGAGAAACGCACCGTGGAGCGCCTGGGTCTCGGCCCGACGTGACGACGATGTCGCGACTGTGGGTCGTCTGGCTCATTGCATTCCTGCAAGGCCTCGCGAGCAATGCACAGGCCGGGGTGATGACGCGCGCCACCCTGCAGCAACGCCTCCCCGCGCCGCTGGTGGTCGGCGAGCAGGACGCGCAGCTCCCGGTCTGGCCCATCTTCAAGCAGGATGCGACCGCGACGGCGCTGGCAGGCTATGTGTTCGAGTCGATCGACTTCGCGGCCATCCCCGGCTTCTCCGGCACGCCGTTCAACCTGCTGGTCGCGCTCGACCCCAAGGGCGGTTTCCTCGACGTGCAGGTGCTTTCGCAGCACGAGCCGGTCTTTCTCGAAGGGCTGGGCGAAGCGCCGCTCATTCGCTTTGCCGCCCAGTACCAGGGGCTGTCGCTGCAGCAGAACATCAAGATCGGCTCGAACGCCAATCGTGGCGAGGAGCGCGGCAGCGCCAACGTCTACATCGACGGCGTGGCCAAGGCGACGGCCTCGGTGCGGATCCTCAACCAGAGCCTGCTGTCGTCCGCGCTGCACGTGGCGCGCGCCAGGCTCGGCTTTGCGCCCGGGCGCGACCCGGAGCTGGTTGCGCGGGTGCGGCGCGACACCTTTGCACCGATGCAGTGGGACGCGTTGCTGAAGGCCGGCCTGATCCGGCACGCGCGAATCACCCTGGGTACGGTCGAGAAGGCATTCGAAGGCAGCGGTGTCGAGCAGCCCATCGCCGGCGCGGCGGGCGACACTTTCTGCGACCTCTACGTCGCCTACCTCAACGCGCCGCCGGTCGGCCGCAACCTGCTGTCGGATGCCGGCTGGCAGCACTTGCTCGGGCGCATCGACGACGGCGACCATGCCCTGCTGGTGATCGCCTCAGGCCCCTACACCTTCGTCGGCGACAAGTTCGTGCGCGGCGCGGTGCCCGACCGGCTGACGCTGAAACAAGGCGACCTGCCCCTGGAGTTGCGTGACCTCGACCTGGACGACGCGCTCGCGTTGCCGGCGAGTCTGCGCGGTGCCGAAGCGAAAGTCTTCCGCGTGATCGGCCCGGCCGGCCTCGACCCGGCGCAGACGCTGGATTTCTCGCTGCGCGTGACGCGCGACAAGGGCATGGTCTACCCCGAGCGCATCAGCCGCAGCTTTGCGCTGCCCTACACGCTGCCTGCCAGCCAGCTGACCCTGCCCGACACCGACAGCAAGGGCTGGCACGGGATCTGGCGCGCGCGCGCCTGGGAGCTGGCGGTGCTGGCCGGTGCACTGGCATTGCTGACGGTGGTCCTGGCCCGGCCGCGATGGATCGTCGCCACGCCGACACGGCTGGCGCGCTTGCGCACCGGCTACCTCGTCTTCACGCTCGGCTTCATCGGCTGGTTTGCGCAGGGGCAGTTGTCGATCGTCAACCTCACGGCGCTGATCCAGGCGGCCCGGGCCGGGCGCGACCTGGCCTTCTTCCTGCACGACCCGATGACGGTGGCGTTGTGGGCGTTCGTCGCGGCGACGCTGGTGGTGTGGGGACGCGGCACCTTCTGCGGCTGGCTCTGCCCGTTCGGCGCCATGCAGGAACTGGTGGGCCAGGCTGCGCGACGCGCCGGCATCCAGCGCTTCAAGCTGCACCGCGAACTCGATGCGAAGCTCAAGGGGGTCAAGTACGTGGTGCTGGCGGCCATCATCGGGCTGGCCGTGGTGTCGCCGACATGGACCGACCGGGCGGTGGAGATCGAACCCTTCAAGACCGCGATCACGCTGAACTTCGTGCGTTCATGGCCCTTCGTGGCGTGGGCGCTTGGCTTGTTGCTCGTGAACGCCGTTCTCTACAAGGGATTCTGCCGCTACCTGTGCCCGCTGGGTGCAGGGCTGAGCCTGCTCGGCCGCCTGCGCCTGCTGCGATGGATTCCACGCCGCAGCGAATGCGGCACGCCGTGTCAGACCTGCCGCCATCGCTGCGAGTACCAGGCCATCCGGCCCGGCGGCGCGATCGTCTACGAAGAGTGCTTCCAGTGCCTGGACTGCGTGGCGATCCACGACAGTCCCGAGCGCTGCGCGCCGCTGATCGCCCTTCGACGCGACCGGGTCATCGCGATCCGCCCGTTGCCGGCATCGATCCGGAGCGACGCATGAAGCGGCGCCAGTGGCTGCGCGCCACGCTGGGGCTGGGTGCGTTGGCCGGTGTCACGGGCCTGGCACCTGCGCTGAGCTCGCTGCACTGGGGCCGGCGTTCGATGCTGGGCTTCGGCACCACGCTCTCGTTGCAAGCCGGGCATGAAGATTCGCAGGTGCTGGACCGCGCGCTCGATGCGGGGACGCAGGCGCTGCGCCGCATCGAGCGCCAGATGAGCCTCTTCGACCCCGGCAGCGCCCTCTCTCTGCTCAACCGCGATGGCCGGCTGCACGCGCCGCCCGCCGAGCTGGTCGACATCCTCGACATTGCCCATGCCGTCTCCCGGGACAGCGATGGCGCCTTCGACGTCACGGTGCAGCCGCTGTGGCTCGCCTTCGACGGGGCGCGGCGCGCAGGACGCCTGCCTGCATCGCGCGAGGTGGACACGGCGCGCGCCAAGGTGGACTGGCGCGCGCTCGACGTCACGCGGCGCCTGATCCGCTTCGACATGCCCGGCATGGGCGCAACGCTCAACGGCATCGCGCAGGGCTATGCGGCCGATCATGTGCGCGCCGTGCTCGCTTCGCACGGCATACGCCATGCGCTGGTGGATGCGGGCGAGTTCGCACCGCTGGGCCGCAACAGCGAGGCAAGGCCCTGGACGCTCGGCATCGCCGACCCGCATGAAGCGTCTGCGTGGATCGCGCGGCTGATGACGGATGGTCGATGCATCGCCACCTCGGCCGACGCCCTCACGAGCTTCAGCGCCGACCGCCGTCATCACCACATCTTCGACCCGCACACCGGCTATTCGCCGCCCGAGCTCTCGGCCGTGACTGTCGCGGCCGACACCGGCGCCATGGCCGACGCCCTCACCAAGGTGTTCTTCGTGGCCGGCCCGTCGCAGGCGCGTGCGCTCGCGCGCCGGTGGAAGGTCGACGCCTTGTGGGTCGACAAGGCCGGCCGCTGGGAAGCCACGCCCGGCCTTCGGCTCGACCGGGCTTGAGCTTCGGCTTTCAGGCGCCGAAGGTGTAGCGCACGCCCAACCAGGCCGCGCGCGGTGCGGCGGGCGACACCAGGCTGGCCCGGGTCACCGGGTCATCGCCGTTGGCGTTGCGCGGCAGCCCGCGCGCGATGTAGGCCCCGCTGGCCGTGAAAGCATCGGTGCCAAGCTGGCCGCCGGTCGCGTACTTGCGGTCGAACAGGTTGGCGACCTGCACGAAGAACTTCAGCCCGGGCCGCGGCTTGTAGTCGATGCCGAGGTTGAACACCGCATAGCCCGAAGTGCGCCCCGGTCCGGTGTAGTACACGCCGTCAGGCATGTGCAGGCCGTTCTCGTTGCCGCGCAGGTTGGCGCCGCTCGACGCGACCATGTCCAGGCCGATGCGCCATTGCGCGTTCGGTTCGAGGTCGGCGGACAGCTTGAGCACTTGCCGCGGCAACATCGGGATGCGGTCGCCCGGCCGGATCTGGATATTGCCGGTGGTTCCGGGGAAGCCGGCCAGTGCCTGGTCGTTGCTGCTGTTGCCCGACCCACCGACCGTTTCCGCGCTGCGGTAGGTCGCGTCGAGCAGCATGAAATTGCCGCCCAATGTCAGGCCGCCGGCGGGTTGCGCGTTCAAGCCCAGTTCGATGCCCTGCCGGCGTGTCTTGCCGAAGTTCTTGAAGTAGCCGAAGCCGCTCGAATCATCGGCCACGAACAACAGGTCATCGCGGTTGTCGGAACGGAACACGCCGAAGTTCCATGTGGTATTCGGCTGCACCACCCCGCGAAGGCCGGCCTCGTAGGTCGTTGTCACCACCTGCTTGAGCGGGGGGTCGCCGGCAAAGGAATTGGGCAGCTTGCACGGGCTCGCCGGATCGGCGCAACCCAGCTCGATCGCCGTCGGCGCGCGGCTGCCCTGGTTGGCCCCGGCATAGAGGGTGACGGCTTCGTTCGGCGCGAAGGTCAGCCCGATCGCGGGATTGAGGCGGCTGAAGGTGTAGCGGCCATCCAGCGAGCCCGGGCCGCCACCGGGCGTCAGGCCATCGGTATTGTTGACCGAAGTACTGTTGTAGCGGCCCGAGAGCGTGAGGTGCGTCTTCGCATCGAGCGCCATGGTGTCGGTGGCATACACGCTGTAGGTGCTCGACCGGCTCGACAAGGCGACGCGCGCATCGAAGGCGTTCTCTGAATCCTGCGTGCCATCGGCAAAGGCGCCGGGGCCGAACACCGGCGTCACGCTGCGGTCGGGGTTGATGTAGCCGAACTGCGTGCTCTGGCCGAAGCGCACGCGGCTCGCATCGTAGGCTGCGCCCAGCACGACCAGGTGTTCGACGCTTCCCGTCTTCGCTGCCGCGGAAAATTGTCCCGCGAGGCCCTGGTTCTGCTGCTTTGTCTCGGTGCGGTTGATCAGGCCGTTGCACTTCTCGTTGGGTTCGGTGTTGAGCAGCGCGTTGGCGATGCAGCGCCACTTCGGAAACGGCGTATTGGAGGCGTTGGCGCCGCTCGTCGGCACGCCCGTGAAGCCCGCGGCGGCGAGTGCCGCGCGCTCGGCCGGGCTGGGTTGGTAGACCGATTCGCTCAAGGCATCGTCGTTGACGTCGCCGTTGAAAGTGTTCGTCCTGATGTTGCGATAGTAGGCGTTGCCCGACAGTGTCCAGGTGTCGTTCAAGGCCTGGGTCATCGCGAGGTTCAGGAAGGTCGACTTGTTCGTGGTGTTGTCGGGAATCGTGCGCACGCTGGCCCAGTCGCGCTGCAGTGCGCCCAGCGCCTGCGTGCCGTTGCCGGTGAGGTCGTTGTCGGCGAAGGCCGCGGTGAGCGAGATGCTGCCGTCGCGCGTCACCCGTCCGACCTTGGTGAAGAGCTGGCTCACATCGGTGGGCGAAGCGACGCGCCAGCCATTCTCGTGAAAGCGGTTGCCGGCGATGAACCAGTTCCAGCCGCTGTCCTTGTCGCTGCCGCCGGTCTCGAACTCGGCGGCGGCGCGGCCCCACGAGCCGCCCACCACCTGGACCGAAGTGCCGGGGTCGTGCAAGCCGTCCTTGGTCTGGATGGCCAGCGCGCCGCCGAGCGTGTTGAGGCCGAACAGCGGGTTGCTGCCGGGCATCAGGGCGATCGTCGAGATGACCGAGCGCGGAATCAGGTCCCAGCTCACGACGTCGCCGAAGGGTTGATTCAGGCGCACGCCATCCATGAACACCGACAAACCCTGCGGCGTGCCCAGCAGCGGCGACGCGGTGAAGCCGCGGTAGTTGATGTCGGGCTGGAACGGGTTGCCTTGGGTCTCGTTCACCGTCACGCCGCCGACGGCGCGCAAGAGGAAATTCGTCAGGTCGGGCGCGTGAAGGCGCTCGAGGTCGGCACCAGTGGCCGTTTGCACATTGGACGGCAGATCGTCGCGCGGCACGTCGAGTCCGGGCAGCGGCGTCGGCGCGACGACCTCGATGGTGGCCAGCTCGCCCGATGCAGCCGCCTCTTGCGCGACGGCGCCGGTCGATTGGCACAGCATCAGCCCGGCGATGGCGGGCGCCGCCATGGAAAAGGCGCGAAGACGATCGCGATGGTTCATGGGTTGGGCTTCCTCGGGCGATGGACTTCGTTGTGGATCGAGCGCGTGTGCGCCCATCGCCCAAGGTATGCGGAACCGCTGCGCCGCGACAGGGAAAACTTCCCGCTGTGGCTCAGCAGGCTTCCGGCTGGATGAGGCCGTGACGAATCGCGAGGTGCGCCATCGCCGCCGTGGTGGCGATGCCAAGCTTGTCCTTGATCAGGCTCTGGTGGTTCGACACGGTCTTGGGACTCAGGTGCAGCGAGCGAGCGCAATCGGCGAGCGATTCGCCCCGCGACAGCAGGCGGAAGATCTCGAACTCCCGCTGCGTGAGCGATTCGACGCCCGGCGCTTCACCGGGACCTTGAAGCAAGCGCTGCGGCAGTCCCGGGCTCAGGTAGCGCCGCCCTTCGATCGCTGCATGCACCGCGTCGATCAGGCATTCGGGCGCACTGCTCTTCGACACGAAACCGAGCGCGCCGAGTTCCAGCGCACGGCGCACCAGCATCTCGCCATCGTGCATGCTGAACACCAGCGTGCGCGCATGGGGTACGCGCTCGCGCAAGCGACGCACCAGTTCGAGCCCGCTGCTGCCGGGCATCGAGACGTCGGTCACGGTGATGTCGGGCTCATGCTTGAGGTACAGCGCACAGCCTTCATCGACATGGCTGGCCTGCGCGACCACGGTCATGTCGCCGTCCTGCTCGAGCAAATGCCGGTAGCCGGCGCGCACCACCGGATGGTCGTCGACGAGCAGCAGGCGGATCATGCGCGGCTCCCGGCCTTCAGGACTCRCGCATCGGGCAACTCCAATTGCACGCGCGTGCCCTGACCCGGCGTGCTGAAGGCGCCGAACACGCCGCCGAGTGCCGCCGCGCGCTCGGCCGCGCCCATCAAGCCGAGGCCGCGCGTCTTCCGGCTCGACGCGAAGCCATTGCCATCATCTTCCACGCGCAACGCGAGGCCGCTCGGCGTCGATGCCAGCTCGACCCACACGTGCGTGGCATCCGCATGCCGGAACACGTTGGCCAGCGCCTCCTGCGTCACGCGGAAGACCGCGGTGTCCACGGCCTCGCCGAAGCCGCCGAGATCACCTGCGCACTGAAACTCGCAGGCGGTGCCGGTGCGCATCGCCCAGTCCCTGCACAGCGATTCCAGCGCCGCGGCGAGCCCCAGGGCATCGAGCTCGGCCGGCCGCAACCGGCGCAGCAGCCGGCGCACGCCGTCCTGCAGCAACTCGGCCGACGACGCCACGCGTCGCGCGGCCTGCCCGGCCTCGGCGAGCGAGCGCGAGCGCTGGATGCAGGTGGCCTCGACGCGGATGGCGGTGCAATGCTGGGCCAGTTCGTCGTGAAGCTCGCGCGCCAGGGCCAGCCGTTCACCTTCCTGCACGGTCATGAGTTGCTGGGTCAACTCGCGGTTGTGCAGCAGCAGCCCTGCGACCTCGCCGAGGCGCCGCCAGGCGTACCAGGCCAAGCCGAGCGACAGGGCCACCAGCGTCAGCGGCAGTTCGTCGGCCTGCCATGCCTCGTGGCGCGCGAACATCGCGGCCAGTCGTTCATGCAGCTCGAGCGCGCTCGACAGTGCAAACGTCCCCCCGGTGATCGCCAGCACCCAGGCCAGGTCGCCGCGCCATGCGGTGCCGCCGGCTCGCTTCATTGCCACGCTCAGCCCGGCTTGTTCACCCAGGCCGTGCACCAACCGTCGGCCGCGATCTGCTTGCGCCCGAACATCGCACAGCCAGCCCATGGGTCGGTGGCCGCGCCCTGCCACATCGCGCAGTTCGCGCAGCGCTGCGTCGCCGCATGCTTGGGATACTTCTTGGCGTCGACGCTCTTGGTGTCGTGCCTGTAGCCCAGGGCCGCCGCGGTCTCATCGGACTCCTCGACGTGCGCGGCGGCCGATACCGCGACGGGCATCAGCGTCGCGACGCAGGTGCCACCCACCAGGCAGCCCGCGAAGGCCCTCCGGGTCACCCCGACGGCCAGGCCTTTGTTGATCTCGTTCATGATCTCGTCCTCAGTTGGATGCGAGCTTGGCCGCGCCACCGGCCTGGACCGTGCGCGACGCGCCCGCGGCGCCGGGAATCTTGAAGACCCAGACCATGCCGCCCTGCTCGAGCAGGTTGATCTTCTTTGCAACCTCGCCGCCCCACAGCGGCACCGCTCCGCCCCAGCCCGACACCACGCCGATGTATTGCTCGCCACCCTGCATCCAGGTGATGGGCGGCGCAACGATGCCGGAGCCGGTCTGGAACTGCCAGACCACCTTGCCGGTCTTGGCGTCGGCCGCCTTCAGGTAGCCCTCCGGCGTGCCCCAGAAGACGAGGTTGCCACCGGTGGTCAACACGCCGCCCCAGAGCGGCGCGCCGTTCTTGACTTCCCAGGCCATCTTGCCGGTCTTCGGGTCGAAGGCGCGCAGCGAACCGATGTAGTCCTCGTTGAGCGGCTTGATCGTGAAGCCGGCGCCGAGGTAGGCCGCGCCCTTTTTGTACGCGACCGGCTCGTTCCAGATGTCCATTCCCCATTCGTTGGCTGGCACGTAGAACATCTTCGTGTCGGGGCTGTAGGCCATCGGCATCTGGTTCTTGCCGCCGAGGAAGCCGGGCGCGGCGAACACGGGGCTGCCCTTCTTGCCATCGGACGCGGCGGTCGGGTCGCCGGGACGGTTGTCCGCAATGAAATTGGGCCGCCCGGTCTTCAGGTCGATGCTGCTGGCCCAGGTGATCTTCTTGACGAACGGAAAGGCATTGATGAGCTGGCCGGTGCTGGCGTCATTGACGTAGAAGAAGCCGTTGCGGTCGGCCTTGCCGCCGACGCGCTTGCCGTCCATGTCGAAGGTGACGAACTCGTTGACGCCGTCGAAGTCCCAGCTGTCATTGGGCGTGCTCTGGTAGCTCCACTTGATCTGGCCGGTCTTCACATCGATGGCCACGGTCGAACACGAGTAGAGGTTGTCGCCCTCTCGAAGATGGCTGTTCCAGGGCGCCGGATTGCCGGTGCCGAAATAGGCCAGGCCGGTCTTGGCGTCGTAGGTGCCGCCGAGCCAGGTGGCCGCGCCGCCGGTCTTCCACAGGTCGCCGGGCCAGCTCTTGTTGGTCGTGCCGGAGATCCCGTTCTCCTTCTTGTTTCCGTCCTTGTCGAAGGTGTAGCCCATGTGGCCTTCGACGGTGGGCCGGATCCACAGCAGCTTGCCGGTCTTCGGGTCGCGCGCCTCGACGCGGCCGACCACGCCGAACTCGCCGCCCGATACGCCGGTCAGCATCACGCCGTCGGCAATGATCGGCGCCGCGGTGGCCGAGTAGCCGGCGGCGTAGTCGTCGAACTTCTCCTTCCAGACCACGTCGCCGGTGTTCTGGTCGAGCGCAACGAGTTGCGCGTCGAGGGTCGCGAAGATCACGAGGTTGTCGTAGAGCGCGGCACCCCGGTTGACCACGTCGCAGCAGGGCATGATGCCCTCGGGCAGCCGGTGCTCGTACTTCCACAGCTTCTTGCCGGTGGCCGCGTCGAGCGCGAAGATGCGCGAGTAGGACGCGGTGACGAACATCTTGCCATTCATGATCACCGGCTGAGACTCCTGCCCGCGCTGCTTCTCGCCGCCGAACGAGAAGGCCCACACCGGCAGCAGCTTGGCGGCGTTGGTGGCGTTGACCTGCTTCAGCGGCGAGTAGCGCTGGCCCTGGGTGTTGATGCCCCAGGTCAGGACGTTGCCTGTGGCAGTGGCTTCCGACTGGATCATCTTGTCCGTGACCTGCGCGTGGGCGGCAGCAGCGGCCAGGCCGGCCGAGATGAGTGCGGCTAAGAGCTTCAATTGCATGGTGTCTCCTGAGGGTGGAACATGGGTCGAGGAAGCGCGCGAAGCGCGCGCCCGCCACGCTCCAGAGGGGCAAGTGCCATGCCATGCATCCAGACCCGGCGCTGTCGCAATACGGATCGATCCGCGGTCCTTGGCATGCGGGTTTTCCCGTTGGACTGCTACAAGGTTGAACAGTCGAGGTACTGAAGAGCGTGACATCGCGTCACAGTGGCCGGATGCTGCGGCGGGCCATGGCCGGTGGAACAATCAGCGCATGTCCGATCCCATCACTGCACCGTTCGGCACCTGGGTGTCGCCGATCACCCCCGAACGCGTGGCTGCGGCCCAGACCACGCTGGTCGACGTGTTGCTCGACCGCGGCGAGGTGTACTGGATCGAAGGAAGGCCGCTGGAGGCCGGGCGCCAGGTGCTGGTGCGGCTGGGACCGGACGGCGTGGGGGTCGACGTCACGCCGACGCCCTTCTCGGCGCGCACGCGGGTCCATGAATACGGCGGTGGTGCGGTGCTGGCGGCGGCGGGCACGGTCTGCTTTTCGAACTTCTCCGACCAGCGGCTCTACCGCATCGATGGCCCCGGCGCCGCCGCGGTCGCTTTGACCCCGCCGTCCGACGCTGCCGCCCTGCGCTACGCCGACGGGCTGCTCGACGCCCGCCGCCAGCTCTGGATCGGCATTCGCGAAGACCACCGCGTACCGGGCAAGGAAGCGATCAACACGATCGTCGCCGTGGGTCTGGGCGGAGGCGACGCCGGCGAGGCGCTCGTGCAGGGCAATGACTTCTATGCATCTCCGCGTCTCAGCCCCGATGGAACAAGGCTCGCATGGCTGACATGGAATCATCCCGACATGCCGTGGACCGCCGCAGCGCTGTGGGTCGGCGATTTCGACGGCACTGCGGTCACTCACGCGGCGCACATTGCAGGCGGGCCGGGCGAATCCGTGTTCCAGCCCGAGTGGTCTGCCGACGGCCTGCTGCACTATGTGTCGGATCGATCGGGCTGGTGGAACATCTACCGGTGCGACGCGAGCGGCTCCAGCACCAACCTATGCCCGATGGCCGCGGAGTTCGGCCGCGCGCAATGGGCTTTCGGCATGTCGACGTACGCCTTCCTGTCGCCGCATCGGCTGGTGTGCGCCTACATTGAAGACGGGATGGGCAAGCTCGCACGGCTGGACCTGCGCGACAGCACGCTCGTACCCTTCGATCTTCCGTACACGGACTTCTCCGCAGTGCGGGCGAACGGCGGCAAGGTGGTGTTCAAGGCCGGCGGGCCGGGTGTTGCGAGCGCGGTCGTCGTGCTCGAAGCGAGCTCCGGCGACGCGACCGTGGTCAGGAGCGTTTCGGACCTGCGGCGCGACGCCGCGATGCGCGACCACATCTCGGTGCCCCGACGCTTCGCGTTCCCCACGCCACGAGGCGAAGTCGCGTTCGCATTGTTCTATCCGCCTGCCAATGCGCACTACCAGGGCCCGGCCGGCGCGCTGCCGCCGCTGGTGGTCAAGTGCCATGGCGGCCCCACCTCCTCGGCCTCCAGAAGCCTCGACCTGCGCACGCAGTTCTGGACCAGTCGCGGCATCGCCGTCGTCGACGTGGACTACGGCGGCAGCACCGGCTACGGCCGCGCCTACCGCGATCGCCTGCATCGGATGTGGGGCATCATCGACGCCGAAGACTGCGCGGCCGCCGCGTCGTACCTGGCTGCGGATCAGTGGGTCGATGCGACGCGGATGGTCATCACCGGCGGCAGTGCCGGGGGCTTCACGGCACTCCGCTGCCTCACGCATGCAGACCCGGCGATCCGGATGCTCTTCAAGGCGGGCGCAAGCCACTACGGCGTGAGCGATCTCCTGGCGCTGGCGCGCGAAACGCACAAGTTCGAGTCACGCTATCTGGACTGGCTGGTCGGACCGCTTTCCGACCCGCAGGCCTACTTCGACCGCACGCCGGTGCGCCACGCGGACCGGTTGAGCGCGCCGGTGGCGTTCTTCCAGGGCGCGGAAGACAAGATCGTGCCGCCCAGCCAGACCGAGCAGATGGTGGCGGCCCTGCGTGCACGAGGCATCCCGGCCCTCTACCTGCTCTTTGCCGGGGAGCAGCACGGCTTTCGACAGGCCTCGAATATTCAACAAGCGCTACAGGCTGAAGCCGCTTTTTTTGATGCACTGGCGTTCGGTGTCAGCACCGATGCCATGCCGATCAGCAGCCGGTGAGCGGTGCCGGTGGACAACTGCGGGAGCGGTTGGTGGGACCCGGCTTTTTCGACAGGCAACTTCAGGATTTCAGGGCGATGGTCACCAGCGCGCTGGTGTCGGTCACTGCGTTGACGCCGTGCGTCGCGTTCCCGGTGAGGAACAGCATCTGCCCTGCCGCCAGCCTCACGGTGGCCTCATCGAGCGCAACATCCAGGCTGCCTTCGAGGCAGTGAATCGTGATTTCGCCGGGCACCTTGTGCGGCGGCAGCGACTTCCCCGCAAGCAGCACCAGGCGCATGACCTCAAGGTCTGCCGACTTGAACAGCGCCGACGTCTTGTCGGTCGAAAGACGAGCACCCAATGGTCGTATGTCGAGCGCTTGGCCGGGAGAAGCGTGCTGGAGTGCCATGTCGGTATGAAGCTCTGGGATGGCCCCGGTCAGTTTCCATCAACTTGAGGACAAGTTCCGGCCCAGCCGTGCCGCCTCTATCGCGGCGATGTCGATCTTCTTCATGGTCATCATCGCGTCGAACGCGCGCTTGGCCGCCGCGCCATCGGGGTCGGACAGCGCCGCGATGAGGGCGCGCGGGGTGATCTGCCATGACAATCCCCACCGGTCCTTGCACCAGCCGCACTCGCTTTCCTGGCCGCCATTGCCGACGACTGCGTTCCACAGGCGGTCGGTTTCGGCCTGGTCGTCGGTCGCGATCTGAAAAGAGAAGGCCTCGTTGTGCTTGAAGTGCGGGCCGCCGTTCAGCCCGATGCAGGGGATGCCGACGACGGTGAACTCGACCGTCAGGACGTCGCCCTGCTTGCCGTCGGGATAGTCGCCCGGTGCGCGGAAGACGGCGCCGACAGCGCTGTCGGGGAATGTTGCGGCATAGAAGTTTGCGGCGTCAACGGCGGCGCCCTCGTACCACAGACAGATCGTGTTCTTGCTGGTCATATCGTGTCTCCTGAAGCGTTGAGCACCCGGCATCCGCCACCGTCCAGACAACTCCGATCGTCCGCATCGCGCCACCTCGGTTTGTCGGCCGGGACGGATGCCATTGTAGGGATCCGCCGATTGTTCCCGGTGTCACCGGCCCCGTCAGTCCGGAAACACATAATCGATGTAGATGTCGCCCGTCTCGAAGTCCGGCGGCAGCCGGTCCAGCTGCTTGTGCGCCTCGGGGGATGCCTTCGCGAAGGTCGTGGCCAGCCAGTCGCTGCGCACGAGCTTCTTGCCGGTCTGCTTCTCGAGTGCCTCCATCAGCGGGATGCGCGGGACTTCGGTCTGCTTGTCGATGCTGCCGTAGGTGCGCTTGGCGCTCGGGAAGCCCGTCTCGGTCGAGCACATCGCCACGCATTTCATCGAGAGCGCGCCGACCGCCGGGATCGGCGTGGCGTTGGTGCTTCCGTGGTGGCCGACCTTGTAGAAATCGATCGACGACAGGATCCGTCGCGCTTCGGCCGAGAGGCCCGGGTCGGCGCCCTTCACTGGCTTGCCGTAGAGCCAGTACGCCCAATTGCCCCATTGAGCGTCGCCGACGAACAGCAGCTTCTTGCCCCGGCAGGTGAAGAGCACGACGAGGCTCTGGTTGTTGAGCGTGCCGTCGATCGCCGTCGCCGCGGCGGCCAGCACGTCGGGCTGCACGTCGTGCAGCGCCTTCTCCATCATGGCGGGCGATGCCCATGGCCGGAAGGCTTCCGGCGGATAGTCGGCTGCTGTCGCCGGCCACCGGCGCTCGAAGGGCTCGAAGCCTTCCGCATCCGGAAGGCCCTGCGCATCGACCGCCGCGAGATACTGCTCCGCCTTGTTGTCGCTGGCGGTGAAATCGGCGACCGCGTGTTTCGGCGCCGGCCCGAGGATCTGCGCCGTCAGTGTGCCGCGCAGCGAGGGCGGCAGCTCGGCCGTGTCGCCGGCCTCGTAGTAGTGCACGGGCGGCGAATTCCTGAAGCCGCGGGTGACCAGCGCCATGGCCTGGTCGTTGCTGCCGCCCGCGACGCCGAGGGCGTTTTCCGCCATGGCCAGTGCCTGCGCGCCATCGAGGTCCTGGCGCGCCGCGAGCTGCAGGCGCAGGTGCATGGCGAGCGAGTGGATCTGCGACTTGATCTTCATCGCCCCACCATCCTTCGGGTCCAGGCGATTGGTGATCCAGACCGCCTCGACCTCGAATTGCTCGAACTCCCTGGCCTGCGTCGCGAAACCGGACAGATGGTCCGCGTGGTAGTGGGTCACGATCACGAGCGCCAGCTTGCGGCCGGTGGCCTCGATCAGATCCTGTACGCAGGCCGGCATGCTCTTGATGTTGCCGGCGTGCACGCCGCAATCGATGAGGATGTGCCGCGGGCCGTGGCGCGTCGGCACGGTCACGAGGAAGAAGTCCCCGAAACCCACGCGGTACATGCGCACGCGCAGCCCGCTGCGGTCCGCGGTGGCGTTCGTCCGGGTCGCCTTCTTCGCCGGCGCCGTCTTCCTGGCCGTTGCCTTCCTTGCCGGTGCAGTCGTCTTGGTCGCCATGGTCATATCCCCTGATGCAGAAGTCCGAAGTCGACCTGGAAGTGGCTGTCCTTGCCGGTGTCGCCGTTGACGAGGCCGGTGGCGAACGCATACCGCCTTTGCCTCGCCTCCCGCATGTCGGCCTCGGACCCGACGAGCGGCTTGCGTACCGCGAAGCGAACCCTGGGTGGAATGTGGTGGCCGTAGTGGTCGCGGTCGGGCGCCGCGATGATCAGCGTCACGCCGCCGCGCAGGGGGAACGAGCCAGCCTCCGGATAGTCCTTGTCGAAGGGCACACGGCGCGTCTGGACCAGCTCGACCACCATGTCGATGCGCATCCTGCCGTCCGGCGCCATGCGGAACACCTGGTGGAAGGACGGCGCATAGGGCAAGCGCTCCGGCGCAAGGCCCGGATCGTCGTCGAAGCCGAGCCGGGCCGCATTCTGCCGTGCGTACGCGCGCAGGATCGCTCCGTTGAGGTCCTTCTGCGCCCGCGTCAGGCCGCCTGGAAGTCCGAACTGCAGTTCCTGCGCCACGCGCTCCCGGGTCTCCGGATCCTCGATCTCCGCCACCACGGACGGCAGCGCCTCGGGGACGGGGCTCTTCGTCCAGTCGGGCACCCGTGTCCAGCAGAGCGCGTCTTCGGAGAAGAAGCTGGCGCCGTCGGGATAGATGCCGCGCACGCGGAAGGCCTGCATCAGCGCCTGCCGCAGGCCACGATCTTCTTCCGGGCGCAGGTCGACGCTCGCGGTGATGAGCGCGCGCAGGAAGTCGCCGAAGGTGATGTCGATCGGCGGGCAATAGTCCAGCGCACGGGCGCAGAGCTGGAAGAACGCGTCGGCGGTCTTCGATGCGTGCTCCGTCAGCAGGGTTGCCAGCGAGCTCGGCAACTCGGGCGACGACATCGACGCGCCGCCCGCGCGGTAGATGCGAAAGAGGTCGGCGGAGGCGCTCAGGTAGGTCGAGAAGTAGGCGTCGAAGACCGCCGCCACGAGGATCGAGCCGCGGTAGTGCGGATCGTTGACGCGCTGGCTCAGCGCGCCGGGATCGGGCCGCTCCTCGAGGGCGGCGCGCAGGCCGTGGCCCATGCCGGAAGCCTGCCCGAATTGCTGTGCGAGTTCGACCAGCGGATTGCGCACGGATGATTCGGCACGGATGCGGGCCCCCGTTTCGGTCGGGGCGCCGCTCATGTGCGCCGACCCCTCCGCCGGCGCGGCATCCGGCGTCAGCTCGAACGGATACAGGCGCCCGCCCGTCTTGCGAATCGTGTCGAGCAGCGCATCCTTGTGCGAGAAGTGCAGGAAGAGCGCCGTGAGGTCGGCGAAGGCTTCATGAAACGCGAGCACGTCCGGATTGGTCGGCTCCGTGAAGAAGGTGCGGATGCCGTCGATGACCGCATGCGTGACCTCGTGCGCGATGATGTCGTGCGACAGGCAGGTGAAGACACGCTGGCCCGGCAGGTTGTTGCCCTGGTTCTTCTCCGCCGCGCGAAAGTAGCCGAAAAGAATCCCCTGCGCCTCGCGGCTGTAGAACGCGTTGGCCTGCACCATCGCATGCGGATAGAGCTTGAGCACCCAGATGTCGTCCGCCGGGTCCGTGGGCTTCTCCTGCCCCGCGGGCCGATCGGCGCGGCGCCAGTGGACCGTGCGGCCGAGCGCCGCCTCGAACTTCTCGACCGTCTGCGACGCAACGGCATAGACCATCTGCTGGTGGAACCTCGGATCGGATTCCGAGGGATCGAGCCCGTTGCGCGAGAGGATGCGATAGTCGTTGAGATCGACGGGCGGGTAGTAGCACTTGTTCGCGCCGTCATAGTCGATCACCGCGAACCGGCGCCCGACCGGGCCGGGCTTGAGGTTCCTCTCCCAGCGGATATCGACCGACATCACGTTGCCGACGAAGTTGCCGGCGCTCGGGTCCAGCGCGTAGACCCGCAGCTTGCGCGTCGCAGGTTCGGGGATCTTCATCCAGGGCGGCTGCGCGGTGCTTCTGACCGCCCGCTTGCGCGGCACTGCGGCGCGTGTCGTCTTGTCTGCCATGCGCGGGTCTCCGTTTCTTCTTGAGTTGTCGGTGCCGGTGGCATCGCGTCGCCGTCGTCACAGCGGCAGCCGGTAGTCGATCCAGTCTTCCTTCACATCCACCCTGTCGAGGAACTGCCCCCATTCGGCGTCGGACACGGCTGCCGGCTTCGCGGGGATTCCAAGTTCGAGGTCGAGGATGCGGCCCTTGCAACGCTCGCCGAGGCGCTCGTAGAGCGACGGGAAAGGCATGTTCCATTCCATCTTCGCCGCGGTCTTGCGGTCGAGCGGCAGCATCGCGACCAGGCCTTCGTCGGTCATCCGCTCCAGGCCGTTTTCTCGCAGCGTCGCGTTGTGGCTGCCGTGGTGGCCGATCTTGTAGAACACGGTGCGTGCGAGCAGTTGCGCCGCCTTGACCTTGCGCGTGGCGCCACCCGAATCGACGGTCCATTCGATGCCGTCCCACGACAGCCAGTTGCCGACCTGCGCATCGGCGGGAAACAGCAGCACCTCGCCGGTCGCCTCGAGCTCGAAAGCCAGCACCAGGCTGGTGTTGTTGGTGTCGGAATCGAGCTGCAGGGCGAGCGCGCCCGCGGGGCCGAGCCAGTCGTTCTCGATGCGCCGCCATGCGGGCCCCTGCTCGTAGCGATCACTGAAGAAAGGCGTGGCACGCGCCTTGTCTTCGCTGATGCGGAACCACTCGTCGAAGGGTTGCATCGCAGGTGCGACGCCCTGCTCGATCGCATCGATGGCCGCGAAGAGGCCGAACTCCGCGCCGCTCGCGGCGGCCAGCTGGTAGACCTCGCTCGCGCCTTTCGTCGGATCGCTCTTCTTGATCCACTTCCTGTCGTGCGGCGGACCGAGCACATAGACCCGGACGCCCTTCGCGCCGGGCAAGGTGAAGGTTTCGCCGGGAAACAGGTAGCGCGGCGGGCGCGGCGCCGTGCGCGCCTTGACCCAGTCCATGGCCGACCGGGTGGTGGCGCGCGCGGCGGCGCCGGGGCCGCCAAAGAAGGCCAGGATCGCGTCCAGGCGCGCCGCCGTCTTCTGCGCCGCCGGCTCGTTCACCGCCGCGAACTGCCGGCTCGCCGCCGCGATCCGGTTCAGGGCCGACGCGCGCCGGCCGCGAAGCTCGTCGGCCAGCGCCTCGCCGGGCTTCTCGGTCCACGCGACCCAGGCCTCGCCGACTTCGAGCTGTTCCTTCTCCAGCATCGGCTGGGCCTGCGCGAAGCCCGAGACGTGGTCCCAGTGCTCGTGCGTGGCAACGATGACGTCGAGCCTGGGCTTCGTCGCGGCCACGATATGGCCCGCGACCTTCTGCATCCTGGCCTTGGCGTCCGAGGTTCCCAGCAGCACGCCGAAATCGATCAGCACATGCACCTCGCCGGCGTCGCCCGGAAAGCTCAGCAGGAATGAATCGCCCAGACCCTGGCGGAACATGCGGATGCGAACGGAGTCCATGTCGCGCTCCTGACTCAATGCCGGTGCAGGACCGCGAAGGGCTCACGCTCCTCCGCGCCGGGCGAGCCGAAGTACGTCGCGGCGAGGCTGCGGCTGCCCTCGTCGACGAAGAAGCGGCGCTGCCGGTTCTTGCGCTCTTCGGTGAGCTTCTTCTTGATGCTGTAGCGCACCTCTCCGGTCTCCGCATCGACCAGCAGCGTGCATCCGCCGCGGAAGTAGTAGTCGGGCTTGCGACCGGCGTGATCGCCCTCGCCGCCGACATGCTGCGGGATGCGCTGCGTCAGTTCGATGACCCACTGGAAGTTCGGGCGGCCCTCCCAATCCATGCGAATCGACGGACGCAGCGAATGCACCTCGAACGGCAGCTCGGGATCGATGCCCGCCAGCACCACGCTTTCCTTCGAGAGCCGGGGCTTCAGGTGGGCGTGCAGCGCGGCGCGGCGATCGCGGGTCAGCTCGAAGAGGGCCTGGCGATCCTTGGAGAGCCCCCAGGAGCGGATGTCCTTGGCCCATTCCTTGACGATGCCGACCACCACGTGCTCGTCCTCGTCGGGCGCCGCCGTCGCCGCGCGCCAGAGCAGTCCTTCGACCGAGAAGGCCTGGACGGTCTCCGCCACGATGCCGCGCCGCCGGAAGGCCTCGATGAACGCCACCCGGCGGTGCTCCTCGTCCACCGGGTCGTTCTCGAAGTCCGCGGTGACGAGGGCGCGCAGGTAGTCGCCGAAAGTGATGTCCACCGGCGGGCAATAGTCGAGCGCGCGGATGCACATGTCGAGCACCTGGCGCGCCGATTGCGAAGCCTCGTCGGTGAGCCGGTCGACCAGATCGGGCTGCAGGCTGCCCTCGGGCGTCACGCCGGTGCCCTCGCTCGCGATCCGGAAGAGATCGGCGACGCGGCTCTTGTAGATGGAGAGGAAGGCATCGAACACGGCGGCCACCAGCACCGCGCCGCGTTCGTGCGGCTCGGAAGATCGCTGGTAGTCGCCGGGCTGGCCTTCGAGGCGCGTCCAGCGGCCGGTCTGCTCGTCGATGCTGCCGATCGCGCTTCGGAGCGCGCCCCGGCTGCCGATCGCCTGGCCGAATTCCTGCGCCAGCTGGCCGAGCTGGCTCTGGCCGGCGAGGTCTCCGCGCGTCGATGCGATCTGGTGCCGCAGCACTTCCGGCAGGGAGAAATGCTGGAACAGCGCGACGATGTCCGCGAAGGCCTCATGGAAGGCGAGCACGTCCGGATTGCTGGGCTCGCTGAAGCGCCGGTGCATGCCGTCGAGCAGCGCGTGCGTCACCTCGTGCGCCACGATGTCGTGCGAGAGGCAGCTGAAGACGGTGAGCCGGGCCGCGCTCTCCTGCGCCGACGCCGGCGCCGAGAAATAGCCGAACAGCAAGGCCTTCTTGTCGGGGCTGTAGTAGGCGTTGGCCTCGCGCAGCGCGTGCGGATAGATGCGCAGGCGCTGGACGTACGCCTCGCCCAAGCGGCCTTCGGCGTCCTTCGTGCCGTGCGAGCGCCACAAGGCCAATCGCCCGAGCGCGCGCTCGAAGGTGCGGATGGTCCGCATCGCGACCGCATACACCATCTGCTGGTGGAACTGCGGGCTGCTTTCCGAGGGCGGCAGCCCATGCTGCGCCACCACGTAGCGGTCGTTCAGGTCGACCGGTTCGTAGAAGCACCGGCTCGCGGGATCGCGGTCCACCACCTCGATGTATTCGCCGGCCGGCCCCGGCTCGAGGATGTCGGCGCCGGCGGCGTCGCGCTCCCAGGGAACGCGGATCAGGGTCTCGTTGATGCCGGCGGTCTCGCGCTGGCGGCCCATGCTGGGGTCGAAGGCAAAGACGCGCACCAGACGTTGCGTCGCCGGGGCGATCGGGGGGGCATCGACTTTCGGTGCCGCAGGGGCCGTGCCCTTCTTCGCCGTCGCCTTGGGTGTCTTGCGCTCGATCTGGTAGCGGACCTGGCCGCTGTCGGCGTCGACGATCAGCGTGACCCCGGCCCACGGCCGGACGTCGACTTCGACTTCCAGTTCGAGCGCCCTGGCCTTCGGCTTCGCGCGCGCCCTGGTGGACACCTCCTGGACCAGCTTGATGACCCACTGGAACGCGAAGTTGCCGGACGCGTCGCTGCGCTCGCGCGGATGGAAGGACTCGACCTCGAAGCGCCGGTGCAGATCGATCGGACCGATCGCGCCGATCGGACTGTCGCAGAGGCGCTTGTGCAGCAGCGCGCGCTTGTCTTCCAGCAGCTTCCACAGCGCCTCGCGATCGCGCGGCAGCGTCCACGGCGTGAACTCGAGCGACAGCTCGCGCACGAACTCGCTCACCGCGCGCGTCGCGTCGGAGTTCGCCGGCGCCCGCCAGAGGATCGTGTCCTGCGACAGAGTGCCGACTTCCGAAAGGGGAATGCCGTAGCTGCGAAAAGCGTCGACGAAAGCCAGGCGGTAGTTGCCGTCGTCGACCGGGCGGATGTCGTAGTCGGCCGTGACGATGGCGCGCAGGAAGTCGCCGCTCGTGGTTTCCACGGGCGGCATGTAGTCGAGCGCGCGGATGATCATCTCCAGCACGCGCTGCGCCGAGCGCGACGCCTCCTGCGCCAGCCGGTTCACGAGATCGGGATGCAACAGGCCCTCGGGCAGGATGCCGCTGCCCTTGGTGGCGATGCGCCGCAGGTCCGAGGTGCGCGCCTCGTAGATCTTCTTCAGGGCCTCGAAGACCGCGCTCACCACGATCGCGCCGCGATCGTGCGGTTCGAGCGTCGCGGCGTAGGCCTTCGGATCGGGTTTGCGGGGATGCCAGACGCCCGCCTCGTCGATCGATCCGAGCGCGTTGCGGATGCCTTCGGGCCGCCCGAGGGCCTCGCCGAACTGCGGGGCGATGGCGCCGAGGCGGCTCGAGTTCTCGAGCTTTCCCCGGATCGCGGCAATCTGGCCCCGGAACACGTCCGACGGCCAGAAGTGCTGCAGCACGGCGATCAGGTCCGCGTAGGCCTCGTGCAGGGCGAGGACGTCCGGGCTCTTGCCCTTGAACGAGATGCGCATCCCGCCCAGGATGGCGTGCGTGATCTCGTGCGCGATGACGTCCTGCGACAGGCAGGTGAATACCGTGGTGCCCGCGAACGCCGAGGCTTCCCCGGCGCGGAAGTACCCCAGGCACAGGCCGTCGTCGGGCTTGTAGAAGGCGTTGGTGTCCGCGATGTAGTGCGGGTAGATGGGCAGTTGCCTGCGATAGGTCACGCGCTGGCCCTTCATCGCCGGCGGCCAATGGATCGATCGTCCGAGCGCGCGCTCGAAGTTGCGGATCGTCCGCATCGCGACCGCATACGCCATCTGGTGGTGGAACTGCGGATTGCCGTCGGAAGGCGCGAGGCCGTCGTTCGCCAGGATTTGCGGGTCGTCGAGGTCGACCGGCGGATGCACCTGGCGCCCCTGGTCGTCCTTGTCCACCACGGCCACGTATTCGCCGATCGGCCCGGGCTGCAGGTCCTCCCACGGCACGAGCAGCGTCATCTCGTTCATCACCGCGGTCTCGAAGCGCGCGGTGGTGCCGGGATCGAAGGCGAAGACACGCAGCCTGCGGTAGACCGGAAGCGGAACCCGCCAGTGCCTGTCGATCCTGGGTTCCATGGCCACTAGGGCGCGACCGTCGCGAGTTCGGGCGCGTACTTGCCGACGCGCGACGCCAGCAGCGCGCCGCCGTGCCGCAGCAGGACGCGCATCTCGTCGTCGTTGAGCTTCTTCAGGTTGGTCGGGATCGCGGAAGCGAAGCTCGCGTCGCCCTGCTGCTGCTCGCCCTCGAGGCTGTCGATGGAGAACCACAGCGGCCGCGCGCCCTTGCCGGCAAGATGGCGATGCTCGATGCGGTCGAACTGCAGGCCGCGGATCTGCTCCATCATGATGTCGAGGCTCGCCTTGAGGACGATCGCACCCGATTCGGTGGGGCGGTCCTCGAAAGCGAAGGGCTTGCCGCCGTCGCTGACGATCAGGTAGTCGATCGGGTTGCGCGCCGTCCGCAGCAGCGGGTTCACGCCCATGTTGTCGTAGACGCCGCCGTCGGTGAGCGTCACGTACTCGACCGTGGCGGCGGCCGGCGGGTAGATCGAAGGCGGCAGCAGCAGCGGCGGAAACACCGGCGGGAACGCCGACGAGGCGGCCACCGCGCGGCTGATCGGGAAGTCCGGCGCGGGAACCACGCCGAGTTCGTGTTCGCCCATTTCCTCTGCCTTGCCGCCGCCGGCGACGAAGAAGAACATGTTGCCGGTGGCGAGGTTGGTGGCGTTGAAATAGATGCGCGGGCCGCCCTTGAGGCTCGACAAGGTCTTGCCCTGGAACAGGTCGCGATCGTAGGAATTGGCGAGCTTGTCGAGCCGTGACTCGAAGGGGTCGAGGATGCCGCCGACCACCGACGCCACGGCGATCGACCGGGTCCGCAGGTAGGTCTCGAGCTTGTCGAGGCAGGCCGGGTCGCCCCAGTTCACGGCGAGAGTCCCTCCCGCGATGCTCCCGCCGCTGACGCACGAGACGAGGTCCAGCTTGTCCAGCAGGTTCAGCGCCTGCAATCGGCGCATCACGCCCAGGTGGAACGCCGCCGCCCTGAATCCGCCGCCGGACAGCGCGAGCCCGATCCGCTTCTCGACACCGTCGATCTTGAATGCCATGGCGGTCCCCTCTCCAGAGGCATCGGATGCTAGACCTGTGGCGACCGAATGCAATCGGCCAGATGGGGGATGCGGGCCGCGCCTCGGCGGCCGGTGTCAGTACACGCCGAGCGCCAGTCCCGCCGCCATCGCGGCGCCCAGCGCGCGGCATTGCGCAAGGTCCTCGGCACCGATCTGCTTGGGCCGCGCAATCGCCTCGGGCGTCTGCGCATGGGTGCACACGATCAATGCCGGCGCGACGCAGCGCAGCCGCCAGCCGGTGGCGATGCGGTCGATCTGCCGCACCGCGTTCTGGCCGTCACTGCCGGCGCAGACCAACGTGGCGTAGGGCCGGCCGTTCACGCGGTCGAGCGCGGCGTAGTAGCAGCGGTCGAAGAAGTCCTTCATGAGCCCGGCCATCGCGGCGAGGTTTTCGGGCGTGGCGAACAGGTAGCCGTCGGCGCCCAGCACGTCCTCGGGCTGGGCCTCCGGCGCCCGCAGCAGACGCACCTGCACGCCGGCTTCGTCGCCCGCGCCTTCGGCGGCGGCCTGCGCCATCTGCGCGGTGCCGCCGGTCATGGTGTGGTAGACCACGAGCAGCGTTTTCGAAGTCATGCCGCCCAGCATAGCGGCCCGGCCCGATGACCGGCGCGCTCAATCGTCCTTGCCCCTGGAGCGGTCGTTCAGGAACTCGAACGTGGCCTGCCAGGTCTGCGGCGAGTTCAGGATGCCGAGGTGCCCGGTGTGCAGGATGGGGTCGTAGGCGCCCTGCCCCGTCAGCACGATCTCGCGCGTGCCGCGCAGGCTGGCGCTCCTGGAGAAGTCCGTCGGCCTGCCGAACGAATCCACGGCGGGCACCGGCGCGATCACGCCGTCCTGCACCGGGAAGTAGACGAAGCTGGCATCGCCGTTGCGGATCACCAGCAAGCGCGTCGGCCCGTCGTTCTCGTTGCGGCCATTGAGCAGGCGCAGGAAGGGCGTGTCGGGCGAGCCCAGTTCCTGGCACACGTCGCTTGCGGGCGTGAAGCCGCCCGCCGCCGGGGCCTGCCAGTAGTTGGCGGGGTCGGGCGAGCAGTTGATGATGCCGTGGTTGGGCCCGTCGATGGCGACGAAGCGGCGCACCATCTGTTGCGCCTCGTCCTGCCGCATCCATTCGCGCGCGAGCGTCACGCCCAGGCTGTGCCCGACGATGTCCACCTGCTTGGCGCCGGTGAAGTCCATCACCGCGCGCACGAAGCGGCGCAGGTCGGGCACGTTGGCCGCGTTGGTGTGGGCGATGCTCGAACGGCGTGTCTGGTCCGCGGCCAGGTCGCACTGGTCGCCCTGGTAGCCCACGCCCCAGAGTTCGCTGGTGGCATAGCCGTTGTCGGCGAGGTATTGCGCCATCGCCTGCACGCGCCCGTAGGGGTTGCAGGCGGTGGCGAACGGCGTGTCGTTGTTGCCGTGAATGAAGATCACCGGCGTTCGCGTCACCGGCCCGGCGGCACCGAAGCCGATGAGCGGCCGGGCCAGCGAGGTGTCCTCGATCGAAGGAAAGCCCGGTGGCAGCGTATTGCCCACGAGGCCCGCGGACTGCGCGGCGGCCGCAGTCACGAAGATGGCGAGAGCAGCGGCATGGCGAATCCACGGTGTCATCGGGGAGCTCCTTCTTCAGCGCCGGCGATGATGCCGACGAATGCCGGCGCTGGCAAGGACCGCCGCCCCGCGCTTGAGGAGGCGGCATCACGCGACCGCGTCAGAATTGTCGGGATGACCGACCTGTTTCACGATCGCCAAGCGCGCGGGCGGACCCGCACCGGGTGGCTCACCAGCCACCACACCTTTTCGTTCGGCTCGTTCAACGACCCTCTGAGGATGGGATTCCGGGCCTTGAGAGTGATCAATGAAGACGTCATCGCCGGGGGCTCCGGCTTTGCGGAGCATGCGCACGACCACTTCGAGATTCTGACTTTCGTCCTGGCCGGGCTCATCGAGCACAAGGATTCGGCCGGCAACGCCGGCATCTTGCGAGGTGGCGACATCCAGCTCATCAGCTCCGGCACCGGCATTCGGCATTCCGAGCGGAATCCCTCCCCGACCGAGCCCGCCCACCTGTTTCAGATCTGGCTTCATGGTGAAGCGGACGGCGCTTTGCCACGCTACCAGACCCTTGCCGGTGCGCTGAGCGGCGAACCCGGCCCCGTTCGACTGGTCGCGAGTCCGGACTCTGCAGACGGCTCGCTTGCATTGGCGGCGCCGGTGCGCATCTGGGCGGGCAGACTGCGCGCCGGACAAGTCGCGACCCAGGCGCTCGCGCCAGGGCGCTTCGGATGGTTGCAGGTGCTGGATGGCATCCTGACGATCCGCGAGAGCTCCGAAGCCGAGCCCCTGGAGCTGAGAGGCGGTGACGCCCTTCAGCTGGTGTCCGTGCGCTCACTCGATCTCGCTGCGGTGACGGACGCTCGCTGGCTCTGGTTCGACCTCGCCTGACACCGGCCTCGGCGAGCGACGGCGATCGGCCCAACGCCCTCAGCGCATCGCCCGCGCGATCCCCTGCGCCGCATGGCGCAGCTTGTCCAACTGCTGCAGCGCCTGCGGCAGCGGCATCCGCACCGCCGGCGCCTGCAGCGCCACCGCGCAGCGCACCGGGCCGTGGACGTCGTCGCGCACCGGCACCGCGACGCACACCAGCCCGTCGATGAATTCCTCGGCATCGACCGCATGGCCGTCCCGGCGGACACGCTCGAGTTCGGCCTCCAGCGCCTCGCGCGAGCGCAGCGTATGCGTGGTGTGGCGCGGGTACTGCAGCCCGTCGAGCAATCGATCGCGCTGCGCCTTCGGCAGATGGGCCAGGAACAGCTTGCCGCTGGCCGAGCAGTGCAGCGGCACGCGCGAGCCGGGCCCGAGTTCGAGGCGCAGCGGAAAGGCGGTCTCGACGCGGTCGAGGTAGATCACCTCGGCGCCCGACAGCGCCGTCAGGTTGCAGGTCTCGCCCACATCGGCCACCAGTTGGCGCAGCACCGCGTGCCGCACGCCGGTCGAGGAACTGCTGCGAAGCACGGTCTCGGCGAAGCGCATCAGGCGCGGCGTGATCGCGTAGCGCCGGCCATCGCCGCCGCGCGCCAGCAGCCCGCCGGCCTCGAGTTGCTGCAGCATCCGGTGCACCGAGGGCTTGGGCTGGCCGCTCAAGCGCACGATGTCGACCAGGGTCTGCGGCTCGTTCGCCGAGCACACCAGCTCCAGCAACTGAAGCAGGCGCAGCCCCGGCGTCGCGGCCTGTTCAAGCGCGTCGGCAAGCGACGACGATTCGGAAGATGTCATCTCTGATATCTCGAAAAACGAGACAAGACTTAAATATTTCCGAGATTTTGCAGTAATTTCTATAAAGTGCCGCACAGAGACATTTGAGTTCCGATGCATATTCCTCTTGCCAACCTGGTCATCACAGGCGCCTGCGGCGGCCTGGGCCGCGCCTTGGCCGCCGACGCGCTGGCCCAGGGCGCCAAAGTCGCCTTGGTCGGGCTGGACCGCGCCACACGCCAAGCCCTGGCCGCCGCGGCACCCGAACGCTGCGGCATCGACACGCCCGACGTCAGCGACAGCACCGCGTGCTGAACGCGTGGCCCTCTTTTCGCCGGAGTCTTCTTTCGTGAGCCAACCCGTGTCCGCACCCGTGCCCTCGCACCAGCAAATCGCCCTGATCGGCGCCGGCCCCTCGGGGCTTGCCGGCGCCCGCAACCTGCAGAAGCTCGGCATCCCGTTCCAGGGCTTCGAGGCCTATGACGATGTCGGCGGACTCTGGAACATCGGCAACCCGCGCAGCACGGTCTACCAGTCGGCGCACCTGATCTCGTCCAAGCGCACCACCGAGTTCGCCGAGTTCCCGATGGCCGACAGCGTGGCCGACTACCCGAGCCATACCGAGCTGCGCCGCTACTTCAGCGACTTCGCCGACCATTTCGACCTGCGTCGCCACTTCCGCTTCGGCACCCGCGTGATCGGCGTCGAGCCCGTGACCGAAAACGCCTCGACGCTCTGGCGCGTGAGCGTGGACGGCGGCAACGGCCGCATCGAGAGCGCCGACTACAAGGGCGTGGTCATCGCCAACGGCACGCTGTCGGAGCCGAGCATGCCGCGCTTCGAAGGCCGCTTCGACGGCGAGCTGCTGCACACCTCGGCCTACAAGCATGCCCGCTTGTTCGACGACAAGCGGGTGCTGGTGGTGGGCGCCGGCAACAGCGGATGCGACATCGCGGTCGATGCGGTGCACTACGCGAAGAGCGTCGACCTCTCGGTGCGCCGCGGCTATTACTTCGTGCCCAAGTACATCTTCGGCAAGCCGGCCGACACGCTCGGCGGCAAGCGGCCGCTGCCGGCCTGGATCAAGCAGCGGCTGGACGCCAAGGTTCTCAAGTGGTTCACCGGCGACCCGGTCCGCTTCGGCTTCCCGAAGCCCGACTACCGCATGTACGAATCGCATCCGGTGGTGAACTCGCTGGTGCTGCACCACATCGGCCACGGCGACATCGGCGTGCGCGCCGACATCGCCCGGCTCGACGGCCACACGGTGCATTTCAAGGACGGCAGCGCGCGCGACTACGACCTGATCCTGTGCGCCACCGGCTACAAGCTGCACTACCCCTTCATCGACCGCACCTGGCTCAACTGGCAGGGCATGGCGCCCAGGCTCTACCTGAACATCTTCGCGCCGGGCTTCGACAACCTGGCGGTGCTCGGCATGATCGAGGCCAGCGGCATCGGCTGGCAGGGCCGCTACGAGCAGGCCGAACTGGTGGCGCGCTACTTCAAGGCCCAGGCCGAGGGCCGCCCGCAGGCCGCCGCGCTGAAGCAGGCCAAGGCCGGGCCGACGCCCGATCTCTCGGGCGGCTACAGCTACCTGAAGCTCGAGCGCATGGCCTACTACGTCAACAAGGACGCCTATCGCCGAGCGGTGCGCGAAGCCGCCTCGGCGCTGGCCTGAGGACACCCGCCATGCTGCCTGTCGACGAGGTCCGCCTCAACTTCAATCCGGCCTCGCTGATCGCGCTCAACGCGGTGCTGGGCTTCCTGATGTTCGGCATTGCGCTGGACACCCGCATCGCCGACTTCAAGCGCGTGATGCGGATGCCGGTGGCGATGGCGGCCGGCATCGCGGCGCAGTTCGTCGTGCTGCCGGCGGTCACCTTCGGCCTGACCCTGCTGCTGAATCCGGCGCCGAGCATCGCGCTCGGCATGATCCTGGTGGCCTGCTGCCCGCCCGGCAACGTGTCGAACATCCTGACCCACCGCGCCGGCGGCAACGTGGCGCTGTCGGTGTCGATGACCGCGATCTCGAACCTGATCTCGATCGTCGTGATGCCGCTCAACTTCGCCTTCTGGGGCGGCCTGCATCCGACGGCTGCTGCGCTGCTGAAGGCGATCGCCCTCGATCCGGCCGAGATGGTGCTGCACATCGTGGCGATCATCGGCGCGCCCTTCGTGATCGGGCTGGCCTGCTCGCACTGGCTGCCGCGGCTCACCGAGCGCATCAAGAAGCCGGCCCGCATCCTCAGCTTCGTCTGCCTGATCGGCTTCATCCTGGCGGCGATCGCCGGCAACTGGCGCTATTTCCTCGACTACGTCAGCCTGGTGCTGCTGGCCGTGGCGCTGCACGACGCGCTGGCCTTCGCCACCGGCTACGCCTGCGCGACCGCCACCGGCCTGGCGGAGTACGACCGCCGCGCGGTCAGCTTCGAGGTCGGCATCCGCAATGCGGGCCTCGGGCTGGTGTTGATCTTCAGCTTCTTCGGCGGCCTCGGCGGCATGGCGGTGGTCGCCGGCGTCTGGGGCTTCTGGGACATCGTCGCGGGCCTCGGGCTCGCCGCCTGGTGGGCGCGCCGCCCCCTGTCTTCACCGGCCGCACGTTCGGCCTGACTCTCATGGATGCAGTCTTGCCCATCGCGGCGCGGCGGGTGCTCGTCACCGGCGCCGATGGTTTCCTCGGCCGCACGGTGGTGGCCGCCCTGGCCGCCCTGCCCGACATCGACTCGGTGGTCGCGCTCGACGTCCGCGAGGTGCCGCCGACGCGCCGCGTGCCGGGCGTCGCCTATGCCGTGCAGGACGTGCGTGGCGCCGAGCTTGGCGCCATGCTGAAGCAGCACGCCATCGATGCCGTGGTGCACCTGGCCTCGATCGTCACGCCCGGCCCCGGCAGCACCCGCGAGTTCGAATACTCGGTCGATGTGCTGGGCACCCGCAACGTGCTCGAGGCCTGCGTGGCGCAGGGCGTGCGCCACATCGTGGTGTCGTCCAGCGGCGCCGCCTATGGCTACCACGCCGACAACCCGGCCTGGATCGACGAGGGCGATGCGCTGCGCGGCAACCCCGCCTTCGCCTACGCCGACCACAAGCGGCTGGTGGAGGAGATGCTGGCCGAGTACCGCGTCGACCATCCGACGCTGCAGCAGACCGTGCTGCGCATCGGCACCATCCTGGGCGCGAACGTGCACAACCAGATCACGGCGCTGTTCGACAAGCCGCGCATCCTCGCGATCCGCGGCAGCGACAGCCCCTTCGTCTTCATCTGGGACGAGGACGTGACCGGCTGCGTGGTGCACGCGATCACCACCGGCCGCACCGGCTGCTTCAATGTCGCCGGCGATGGCGCACTGACCTTGCCGCAGATCGCGGCGCTGCTGCGCAAGCCGCTGCTGTCGATCCCGGCGCCGCTGCTCAGGTTCGCACTGGCGGTCGGCTCGCGGCTCGGCATCAGCCGCTACGGCCCCGAGCAGCTCGATTTCCTGCGCTATCGCCCGGTGCTGTGCAACAAGCGGCTCAAGACCGAGTTCGGCTACGTGCCGAAGAAGACCAGCCTGGAGGCCTTCATGGCCTTCAAGGCGGCCCGCGCAAGCTGAAGGCGATGGGCGCGCCCCTGGCTCTCAGCCGCGGCGACCTCGCCCGCGCGCTGTGCGTGGTGCTGATCCGGGGCCTGAATTTCGTCGTCATGAAGCTCGGGCTCCAGGGCCTGAGCCCGATGCTGCTGGGCGCCCTGCGCTTCGCGGCCGCGTCGCTGCCGCTCCTGCTGTTCGTCGCCCGGCCGGCGCTGCCCTGGCGCTACCTCGCCGCCTACGGCCTGGCGCAGGGCGTGGGCCAGTTCGGCCTGCTGTTCCTCGGCCTGCAACTCGGCATGACCGCCGGCATGGCCTCGGTCGTCATGCAGACCCAGGCCTTCTTCACGCTGCTGCTGGCCGCGCCGCTGCTCGGCGAAAGGGCGCGACGCGACCAGTGGCTCGGCCTCGCGGTCGCGCTCGCGGGCCTGCTGGTGATCGCCATCGCGCACGGGGACGGGCCAGGCCAGATGACGCTGATCGGCTTCGTCCTGACCTTGTCGGCGGCCTTCATGTGGGCCGTCTCCAACGTGGTCGTGCGCTTCGCGGTGCGGTCCACCCCGGGCTACGACCCCTTCGGCTTCATCGTCTGGAGCAGCCTGGTGCCGGTGCTGCCCTTCACGCTGCTGGCGATCGCGACGGACGGCCCCGCACAGGTGCTGCGGCAGATCGGCGGGCTCGACCTGCGCGCGCTGCTGGCGGTGCTGTTCCTGGCCTGGTTCGCGACCTTGCTGGCCTACACGCTGTGGACCCGGCTGCTGCAGCGCCACCCGGCAGGCCGGGTCGTGCCCTTCTCGCTGCTGGTGCCGGTGGTGGGCCTGGCGGCCGCCGCGTTCGCCTTCGGCGAGCGGCCGAGCCCGGCGCAATGGCTGGGTACGGCGGCGGTGCTGCTGGGCCTGGTGATCAACCAGGGCATGGCCGGCCGGGCCCGCGACCGGTGGGCGCGCCGGCCAGCCCCCGCGGGGGGCGGCGTTCAACGTTGAGCCTTGTCCTTTTGGTTCTGCGCCTCGATGCGCTCGCGTGCCGCCAGCCAGTCGGCATCGCTCCACTGCCGCAATTCGTAGAAGTTGCCGCCGGTCGCGAGCGCGTTGCCGCCGTCCATCATGATGCTCTGGCCGGTGAGCCAGTCGCACTGGCCGCGCGCCATCAGGAAGGCGGCGAGGTTCTGCAGCTCGCTCATCTTTCCGGTCCGGGCCATCGGGTTGTGGGCCTTGCTCCGAGCGCCGGGCTCCTCGCCGGGATTCAGCCGCTTGCTCATGCCCTCGGTCGGGATCTCGCCCGGGCCGACCGCGTTCAGGCGGATGCCGTAGCGCGCCCACTCGACCGCCAGCGACTTGGTCATCACCTCGATGCCGGCCTTGCTCATCGCCGAGGGCACGACGTAGGGGCTGCCGTTGTCGACCCAGGTGACGATGATGCTCATCACGCTGCGGTACGGGTCGCCGGCCTTCCACTTGCCCTCCTTCGCCTCGGCGACCCAGCGCTTGCCGACCGCCTGCGTGACGTAGAAGCTGCCGTGGAAGACGATGTTGGCGACCGCGTCGAAGGCGCGCGGCGACAGGGCCTCGGTCGGCGAGACGAAGTTGCCCGCCGCGTTGTTGATGAGCCCGGTCAGGCCGCCGGATTGCCACAGGCTGTCGACCATCTCGTCGACCGCCTGCGCATTGCGGATGTCGACGCCGAAGGCGTCGATGCGCCGCCCCGGAAACTGCGTGCGCCATTCGGCGGCGGTCTCCTCGCAGACGCTCTGGCGGCGGCCGCAGATCGCGACGTCGGCGCCCAGCGCCAGGAAACGCTCGGCCATCGCGCGGCCGAGGCCGGTGCCGCCGCCGGTCACGAGAATGCGCTGGCCGGCCATGAGATCGGTTTGGAACATGCGTGTCTCCTTGTCTTGGGTGGATGGTTCGGACTGTGCAGCACGCATCGTAGAGCGCCGGAGGCGAGCCGGTAAGCTGTGATCACTCGTCGCCCAAGGAAAATCGACCGATGCACGCCCCCTCCTCTTTCTCCGAGACCTTCGCGCCGCTGGCCGGCGTCCGCGTGTTGAGCCTCGCGCTCAACCTGCCCGGCCCCGCCGCGCTGATGCGCTGCCGCGCCATGGGCGCGACTTGCACCAAGCTCGAGCCGCCGTCCGGCGACCCGATGGCGCACTACAACCGCACCGCCTACGCAGCACTGCACGAAGGCGTGACGGTCGAAGCCGCCGACCTGAAGTCCGAGGCCGGCCGGCAGCGGTTGCACCGCGCCCTCGAAGCCACCGACGTGCTGCTSACKTCSTTCAGGCCMKCCGCGCTGGCCAAGCTGGGGCTGGACTGGGACGCTTTGCGCGCCCGGCATCCGAGGCTCTCGCAGGTGGCGATCGTCGGCGCCCCCGGCGACCGCGCCGAGGAGCCCGGGCACGACCTCACCTACCTCGCCGAGAGCGGCCTGGTCACCGACACCGCGCTGCCGCCGACGCTGTACGCCGACATGGGCGGCGCGCTGCTTGCGAGCGAAGCGGTGCTGAAGGCGGCCCTCCGGACCGGCGCGTCGCACACGGCCGGGATCTACCTGGAGGTGGCGCTGAACGCCGCCGCCGACTGGCTGGCGCTGCCGCGCACCTGGGGCCTGACCACCCCCGACGGCGCGGTCGGCGGCGCCCATGCGGGCTACCGCATCTACCCCTGCGCCGACGGCCGCGTGGCGGTCGCCGCGCTGGAGCCGCACTTCGCAGCGCGGCTCTGCGAAGCGGCCGGGCTGGCATCGACGAACATGTTCGCGTCCGGAACGCACGAAGCAATCGCACGCTGGATCGGCACGCGCACCCGCGCCCAGCTCGACGCCATCGCACGCCAGCGCGACCTGCCGCTGCTGACGCTGGCGAACTGACAAGCGCCTAGAGACTCTGCAGAAAGGCCACCCTCCGTTTGCGCTCGTCGGCATCGGGCAAGCGACCACGCATCGCGCCGAGGTTGTCGGCCATGTGCGCAGGACCTGCACGAAGTCGGGCTTCTCGCGCTGGCGCACGGTCTCGAAGGCCGGGTCGTCGCGCTCGAAGGTGGAGGTGATGCCGACGTAGCGGCACAGGCCCTGCGCCTTCCATTCCCTGAAGCGGGCCAGCGATTGCTGCGGGTCGCGCTTTGCGCAGCGGATTCGCGCGTGCGGACGTCGTCGGTGCTGATGCGGGTCATGGCGGTTCTCCTTGCGCGGTGATGGTGTCGAAAGAGGCGCGGCGCTCCTGCGTGCGTCCCAGCGCCGCCGACAGGACAAGCCACGCGAGCACCACCGGCACCGCGCAAAGCGCGATGGCGCCGATCTTGAGCCCGATCGCGTGCAGCAGGTCGTAGACCCAGCCGTAGAGCGCATCGGAGCCCCGGTAGACCACGACGTCGATCAGGTTCTTGGACTTGTATTTGTCCTCGCGCCCGACGACCGTGAAGAACACCTGCCGCGCCGGATTGGCGATGGCGAAATTCATCCAGCGCTGGACCACCTGGAACACGAGGACCACCGCCAGGCTCGGCGCCATCGCCAGCACGAGAAAGCCGATGACGTAGACCGCCGGCAGCGCCGCCGCCGCCGCACCCGTGCCGAAGCGCTGAAGGAGCCGGCCGGTGGCGAACACCTGCGTCGCCAGCGTGAGCAGCCCCACGGCCAGGTCGATGCTGGCGAAGATCCGCGTCTGCGCGCCAGCGCCCTGCACGGTGGCCGCGACCACGTTGGCTTGCGCGAAGTAGAGCATCGTCGCGCCGAAGGACAGCAGGCTCACCCAGGCGCCGACACCGAGCAGGTACGGCGAGCGCAGCAGCCCCGACAGGCCGGCGAAGGCGCCGCCGCCGACGCGGCCCCCCTGCCGCCGCTGGGCCGGGTTCACGCCGGCGCTCCGCTCGAGCCGGTGCGCGCAGAACACCGCGATCTCGAGAAACACGATGGCCGCGAGCAGCAGGTTGTGCGGCCCCAGCGGCACCGAGAGCGCGATGGTGATGACCGGTCCCAGCAGCGCGCCCGCCGTGCCGCCGGCGCCGATGAAGCCGAACAGCCGCTTGCCCTGTTCGCTCGAGAAGAGATCGGCCATGAAGGACCAGAACACGGCGACCGCGAACAGGTTGAAGACGCTGACCCAGACGAAGAACACGCGGGCCACGATCACCGGCGCGACGCCGAGCGCCAGCAGCAGCCAGAACAACGCGAGATTGACGACGAAGAAGTGGTAGACGAGCGGAATGAACCGTGCCCGCGGCAGCCTCGCCACCAGCACGCCGTAGATCGGCTGCGCGGCCAGCAGCGTCACGAAGGTCGCGGTGAACAGCCACGGCAGCGCCCGCGTGCCGCCCGCGATGCCCATCTGGTCGCGCAGCGGCCGCAGCACGTAGTAGCCCGCCAGCAGCRCGAAGAAATAGCCGAAGGACCACAGGGCCGCCGCCAGCTCCTGCGGCGTCGCCGGAACCGCGCGCCGCAGCCAGCCCTGAAGCCGCATCATGGCGCGAGCGACAGCTTCTGCCTGAGTTCGGCGGCGCTCACCGGCTGTCCGTAGCCCGGTCCGCCGCGCTGGAATCGACGGGCGTCGGCCAGCTTGCCGACCACCACGGGGTCGAAGCCGGCATCCCTCACCAGCCCCGCCGCGACCTTCACGGCTTCGGGATCGTCGCCCGCGATCGGGATCGCCAGCCTCGGCGCGGGCCGGTGGGCCTCGCGCGCGAAGATCGTGTAGGACAGGGTGTTGAACGCCCGCACCAGCCGCGCACCGGCGAGGTACTTCTGCGACACGACACCGACGCCTTCCTGCTCCACTTCGTCGGCCACGCTGCCGTCGCGCGAAGCCACGGCATTGCAGGCGTCGAGCAGGATCTTGCCCTTGAGCGCGCTGCCGTAGTCCTTGCCGATCTGCGGCAGCGCACCATAGGGCACCGCGATGAAGAGCGCGTCGCCGAAGGCGATGGCCTGCTCCACCGTGCCGGCGCCGGCGAGCGCTCCGAGACCCGCGGCCAGGTCCTTGAGTTCTTCGGGATGGCGCGACGAGAACATCACCGGATGGCCGGCCTTGACCCACAGCCCGCCGATCGTGCCGCCGATGCGGCCCGCGCCGATGATGCCGATGCGCATGCCGGTCGTCGGCTGTGCCGGGGCCGGCCCCGGCGACAGCGCCGCAAGCGCGCTCCATGCCGCGCCGGCCGCGACCAGGCCGCGCCGCGTCCGGTCGAAAGATTGATGCTGCGCCATCGAACCCTCCTGGAGTTCCGGGCGATCATCCGCCCCCCGCCGGGGCGGCGCAAGCACCCCGAAGCCCGCTCAGAGCTTGATGCCCGCCGCCTTCACCGTCGGCCCGAGCACGCCCACCTGCTCCTTGACCACGCCCTCGAAACGCGCCGTGCTCTCGGGCTTGGCGACGATCCCCAGCTCGATCAGCTTCTTCTGCACCTCGGGCATCACCAGCACCTCGTTGCAGGCGTCGTGCAGCCGCACCACCATCTCGGGCGGCAGCCTGGCCGGCCCGCTGAGGCCGAAGAAGTTCTCCAGCACCAGCTTGGGCTGGCCCAGCTCGATGATGGTCGGCACCTCGGGCATCAGCGGCGAGCGGGCGCTGCCCGTGACCGCCAGCGGCAGCAGCTGGCCACTCTTGAAGAAGGGCACGTAGGCGGTGATGACGTCGATGCCGACCGGGATCACGTTGGCGATCAGGTCGGTGGTCATTGGCGCGCCGCCGCGGTAAGGCACGTGCACGAGGTTGGCGCCGGTGGTCTTCTTGATCAGCTCGCCGTGGATGTGGCCGATCGATCCCGGGCCGCCCGAGCCGAAGTCCAGCCGCCCCTCCTTGCGGGCGCGCGCCTCGAGCTCGGCATAGCTCGTGATGCCCGAAGGCTTGCTGGCCATGATCACCAGCGGCGCCGAGCCCAGGTAGGCGATGTGGGTGAAGGCGTCGACCGGGTCGTAGGGCTGCTTGTCGAGCGTGAACGGGCCGAGCGCGATCGGCGTGGTGTTCGAGAGCATGAAGGTGTAGCCGTCGGCTGCCGCGGCCGCCACCTGGGCGCCCCCGATGGTGCCGCCGGCGCCGGGCTTGTTGTCCACCACCACCGCCTGGCCGAGCTTCTTGCCGAGCTGCTCGGCCATCACCCGCGCCAGGATGTCGCTCGACCCGCCGGGCGGGAAGGTCACGATGATCTTGATCGGCTTGTCCGGCCACTGGGCGAAGGCCGGCAGCGCGAGCGCGGCGGCGCCTGCGGCGAGCATCTGGAGTGCGCCGCGGCGCGTGGGGTGCAGAGGGGTGGTCATGTTGTGGTGCAGCAAAAGGGATGCCCGATTCTGGGAAGGCCGCCATGGCACGCCAATCGCTAGGCAGCAATCAGCGGCATAGCAAAGCGCCGCCCCGGAGCCCGCCGGCGACTGGCGCTGGTGCCCCGGGGCACCAAAGCTGTGCAGGAGACACGCCATGTCACGCGCCAACGACCCCTTCGACACCTACCTGCTGCGCGTCTTCAGCATCCTGATGAACGAGCGCAGCGTCTCGCGCGCGGCCACCCGCCTGAACCAGTCGCAGCCGGCGATCAGCACCGCGCTGAGGCGGCTGCGCGAGATCTTCGACGACCCGCTCCTGATCAAGGACAAGCAGCGCATGGTGCCGACCGAGCGCGCGCTGCAGCTCGAGGCCTCGGTCCGCGTGGTGCTCGGCGAGATCGACGCCCTGCTCTCGCCCGGCGACGTCTTCGACCCCGCCACCACGCGCCAGACCTTCCGCATCGGCACGCCCGACTACCTCGCGCCGCCCCTGATGGCGGCGGTGGTCCACTACCTGCGCACCACCGCGCCGGGGGCCCGCATGCTGCTGCAGCCGCTCGCGCCCGACTACGACTACGACAGCGCCCTGGCCGACGGCGAGATCGACGTCGTGATCGGCAACTGGCCGCAGCCGCCCGAGCACCTGCGCACCACGCTGCTGCTGGAGGACGAGATCGTCTGCCTGGTCGACCGCGACCATCCGGGCGCCGGCGGCATGCGGCCCTCGGACTACCTGCAAGGCTCGCACGTCGTGCCGCTGCTCTACAGCGGGCTGCAGCGCGGCGTGGTCGAGACCCACCTGGCGACCCAGCGCCTGACACGCGCGCCGACGGTGACGGTGCCCTACTTCGCGATGGCGCCGCACCTGCTGCCGGGCACCGACCTGATCTTCACCACCAGCCGGCACTTCGCGCTGCACTTCGCCGCCGTGCTGCCGCTGGCGGTGGTGCCGTCGCCGATCGAATTCCCGCCGATGCGCTTCTACCAGCTCTGGCACGGGCGCAACCAGCACGCGCCGGGCCACATCTGGTTCCGCTCGCTGCTCTCGGCGGTGACGCGCACCGCCAGCGCCACGCGCCATCTGCGGGTCAGCCCGCCGCCGATGCCGGAGGTGCGACTGGCGGCCTGAGCTCGCCCCCACGCTCCCTCACTTCGTGTGGTCGCTGCCCCCCGAGGGGGCCGCAGGCCGCCTTGGGGCGGCCCGGCGCCGGCCTGAGCCCCCACGCTCCCTCACTTCGTGTGGTCGCTGCCCCCCGA
>NZ_JBFUCJ010000042.1:0-51000 GCF_056405295.1 Variovorax sp. P1_H2
CATCCGCACGGTGCTCTGGGCCGGCGTGCTGTACGTGCTGACTTCGTGGCTCTGGCTGCTCTTTCTCGTGCCGGGCTGGATCGCCTGGGCACTGATTTCGCTTTGGTTCCTCTATCGCATCGTCAAGGGGATGGTGCGCATGAACGCGGGCCGACCCATGGAAACAGCCAATGTCATCTGACCCGAACTGCGTCTTCTGCAAAATCATCGAAGGCAAGATCCCGTCGCGCAAGGTCTACGAGGACGACGAGCTGTTCGTCTTCCACGACATCGCGCCGTGGGCGCCGGTGCATTTCATGATCGTTCCGAAGCGCCACATCCCGTCGATGGCGCAGGTGACGACCGACGATTCCGCGCTGCTCGGCAAGATGATGACCCTGGCGCCCAAGCTGGCGGTCGAGCAGGGCTGCCGTCCCTACCCCAAGGGCGGATTCCGCATCATGGTCAACACCGGCGCCGAGGGCGGACAGGAAGTGCACCATCTCCATGTCCACGTCATGGGCGGCCCGAGGCCCTGGCTCAGGGGTTGAAAGCCATCCTTTCGGCCGGTCATTTCGCGGCGACTAAAATCCGACACATTCTTCAGGAGTAATCCATGGGTTCACTTTCCATCTGGCACTGGCTCATCGTGCTGCTCGTCGTCGTGATGATCTTCGGCACCAAGAAGCTGCGCAACATGGGCTCCGACCTGGGCGGCGCCGTGAAGGGCTTCAAGGACGGCATGAAGGACGGCGCCACGTCCGACGCGCCGACCGCCGCCGGCCCGAACGCCCAGGTGACCGCCAACAGCACCGCCGACAAGTCGACGATCGACGTCGAAGCGCGTCAGAAGTCCTGAGCCAGACCGTTCCGTGATCGACCTCGGCATCTCGAAGCTGGCCCTGATCGGCGCCGTGGCGCTGATCGTCATCGGGCCGGAGAAGCTGCCGCGCGTGGCGCGCACCGTCGGCACCCTGCTCGGCAAGGCGCAGCGCTACGTGAACGACGTCAAGGCCGAGGTCAACCGCTCGATGGACCTCGACGAACTTCGCAAGATGAAGGACACGGTCCAGGAGGCGGCGCGCGATGTCGAGCAAAGCATCCAGTCCGGTGCCAGCGACTTCGAGAAGCAGTTCTCCGAGAGCGGCCAGACGCTTTCCGAACTGTCCGACACCCCCCCCTCGTACCCCGAATACAAGCACCCACGCAAGAACTGGCGCCTGAAGCAGGGCGCCACGCCGCAGTGGTACAAGGCGCGCAACGGCGTGCGCACGAAGGCGTTGTCGGGCGCCGCGCGCGTGGCCCGCTACCGTCCCCACAAGATCAACTAGCGCAAGCTGGCGAAACGGCCGCGCGCAGCGTGCGCCGGGCGCCCGACTGCAGCGTCCCCACATGGCCGATTCCACCGACAAGAACAAAGAAGACGAACTGGCCGGCACCGAGCAGCCTTTCGTCCAGCACCTCATGGAGCTGCGGGACCGCCTGCTCTACTGCGTCTACGGACTGGTCGTGGCCGGCGTGCTGCTGGCCATCTGGCCCGGCCCGGCCGGCCTGATCGACATGATCGCGGTGCCGATCCGCGCCCACATGCCGCCCGATGCCAAGCTGATCGCGATCGGGGTCTTCTCGCCCTTCTTCGTGCCGCTCAAGGTGCTGGCCATGACGGCAGTGCTGCTGGCGCTGCCCTGGCTGATGTACCAGGCCTGGATGTTCATCGCACCCGGCCTCTACAGCCACGAGAAGAAATTCGCGCTGCCGCTGATCTTCTTCGGCAGCCTGCTGGCTTATGGCGGCATCGCCTTCGTGCAGTTCTTCGTGCTGGACAAGATGTTCGGCTTCATCCAGAAGTTCACGCCGCCCTCGGTCAACGCCACGCCCGACATCTCGTCCTACGTGGAGGCGATCCTGTCGCTCTACATCGCCTTCGGGGTCGCCTTCCAGGTGCCGATCGTGGTGATGCTGCTGGTGCGCTTCGAGCTCGTCACGGTCGAGAAGCTGCGTTCCTTCCGTGGCTACTTCATCGTGCTGGCTTTCGTCATCGCCGCGGTGCTGACGCCGCCGGACGTGGTCTCGCAACTCGCGCTGGCGATCCCGATGTGCCTGCTCTACGAGATCGGCATCATCGGCGCCCGCTACTTCACGAAATATTCCAAGCCGCCCGAAGAGAGCAGCACCGACTCGGCGCAGACCTGAACCCCCGGCCGGACGGCCGGATTCGGATCACTCGGTCTCGCTCGGCGCCCGGCGCACCGATGACCTGGGCCGCAGGCCCGGCGTGATGTCGAGTTCCAGCTTGTCGCTGCCTCGCTGCAGCACGAAGCGCGTCGCCGTGCCGGGCTTGAGGCCGGCCACGGCGCTCAGCAGTTCCTGGGTGTTGCCGATGTTCTTCTCGCCCACGCCGGTGATCACGTCGCCGGGGAGCAGACCGGCCTTGGCGGCCGGGCCGTTCTGCAGCACGCCGGTGATGATCACGCCGGCGCTCGCCTTGACGCCGAAGGTCTCGGCCAGTTCGGGCGAGAGGTCGTTCGGCTCGACGCCGATCCAGCCGCGCGTGACCTTGCCGGCCTTCACGATGTCCTCGAGCACCTGCTTCGCGGTCGACACCGGGATCGCGAAGCCGATGCCCATGCTGCCGCCCGAGCGCGAGTAGATCGCGGTGTTGATGCCTTCGAGGTTGCCGTTGACGTCGATCAGCGCGCCGCCCGAGTTGCCAGGATTGATGGCTGCGTCGGTCTGGATGAAGTTCTCGAAGGTGTTGATGCCGAGCTGGTTGCGCCCGAGCGCCGAGACGATCCCGCTGGTCACGGTCTGGCCGACGCCGAAGGGGTTGCCGATGGCCAGCACCTGGTCGCCAACCTGCAGCGCGTCGGAGTTGCCCAGCACGATCACCGGCAGCTTGTCGAGCTCGATCTTGAGCACCGCGAGGTCGGTGTCGGGGTCGGTGCCGATCACCTTGCCGCGCGCATGGCGGCTGTCGTTGAGCGTGACGTCGATCTCGTCCGCCCCCTCGACCACGTGGTTGTTGGTGAGGATGTAGCCGTCGGCGCTGACGATCACGCCGCTGCCGAGGCCGATCTGCGGCTGGTCGCCCTGGTCGCCGAAGAAGAAGCGGAACCAGGGGTCGTTGCTGCGCGGCGAGCGCTGCGCCGCCTTGCTGGTGTTGATGCTGACCACCGCGGGCGAGGCTTTCTTGGCCGCGGCGCTCAGGCTGCCGGCGGTGATGGTGCCGGCCGGCGCGGTGGGGGCTTCGATCACCGAGACCAGGCCATTGAGGGGGCCGTTGCGCCGGTTCAGCCATTCGGGCTTGAGGGTCGCGACGACGAAATAGGCCGCCAGCAGGACGGTCACGGCTTGGGCAAACAGCAGCCAGGTGCGTTTCATGAAAAAGGCAGGGAAGAAAGCGCCAATTGTCCCTCAAGGCCGGGAGCGACCTGTTCCGATGCCGTCCGAGGGGCCTGCCGACGACCCCGTCCCAAGGCAGGAAACAAGGGAAAACCCTTAAATCTCGCGCCTGTCCTGGTCGATGGCGCATCCCGTCAATCCTCGGCGGCGTGTTCGGCCTGGTGTCGGTCTGCCTGCGCCGCTTCCTGCACGAGCACCGGGCCGCCAGCTTCTGCGTCGCGCTGCCGACCTGGGTGCTGTCGGCCGCGATGCCACTCGGCGCTCGCGGCCATGCGATGCGGTCCGCGGCCGTCGGGGCCACAATGGCGCGATGAGCACGACCCGCCACGAACTCCTGCACGCATTCGACCTGCTGCTGGCACCCGCGCGCTTCAAGGACTACGGGCCCAATGGCCTGCAGGTCGAGGGCCGCACCACGGTGCGCAAGATCGTCTCCGGCGTGACCGCCAGCCGGGCCCTGATCGAGGCCGCGATCCACGCCGAGGCGGATGCGATCTTCGTCCACCACGGCCTGTTCTGGCGCGGCCAGGACGGTCGCGTCACGGGCTGGATGCGACAGCGCCTCGGCTTGCTGCTCGGCGACGATGTCAACCTGTTCGCCTATCACCTGCCGCTCGATGCCCATCCCGAGCTCGGCAACAACGCGCAGCTCGGCCTGCGGCTCGGCTTGGTGGCGCACCCGGGTTCGGCCGGCCGTTTCGGCGAACAGGAGATCGGCTTCCTCGGCGCCCGCGACAGCGGTGAGGGCTTCGCGAGCGCGAAGCTGCTGGCCGCGCATGTCGAGAAGGCGCTCGGCAAGGCGGTGAAGCTGGTCGAGGGCGCGCCGCGACCGATCCGCAACGTGGCCTGGTGCACGGGCGGTGCACAGGGCTACTTCGAGGCCGCGATCGCCGCCGGCGCCGATGCCTTCATCACGGGCGAGATCTCGGAGCCGCAGCCCCACTACGCCCGCGAGATGGGCGTCGCCTACCTGGCCTGCGGCCACCATGCCACCGAACGCTACGGTGCGCCGGCCGTCGCGGCCCATGTGGCCGCGCAGCTGGGCCTGGCGCACGAATTCATCGACATCGACAATCCGGCGTGAGCTTCGACACCGCTTCCCCCATCGCCCTCACGATCGGCGATCCCGCCGGCATCGGGCCCGAGATCATCGCCAAGGCCTTTCGCGATGCCGCCGCCGAACTGCGCGGATGCTTCGTCGCCGGCGACGCCGGACTCGTGCGCCATGCCGCACAGGCKATCGCCGCCGCCGGGGCCCCGGCCTTGCCGGTCGCACTGATCGAGGCCGCGGGCGAAGCCTGCGATGCGCCGCCGGGCTGCATCCCCGTGCTGCAGGTGGTCGCGCCGCCGGATGCGGCCATCGTACAGGGCCGCATCAGTGCCGCTGCGGGCCGCATTGCCGGCGATTGCGTGGTCTGGGCCGCGCGCGCCGCGCTGCGCGGCGAGATCGCCGCGATCGTCACGGCGCCGCTGCACAAGGAAGCCCTCGCGGCGGCCGGTTTCCCCTATCCGGGCCACACCGAACTGCTGCAGGCCGAGGCCGCGGCCCATCTCGGCCGGCCGCTGTCCGAGGTGCCGGTGCGCATGATGCTCGCCAACGACGAACTGCGCACGGTGCTCGTGAGCATCCACATGTCGCTGCGGCACGCCATCGAGGCCGTGACCTTCGACGGTGTGCTGCAGACGCTGCGCATCGCGCACCGGTCGCTCGGCGCGGTGCTCGGCCGGGCCCCGAAGATCGGCGTGGCGGGCCTCAATCCGCATGCGGGGGAGGGCGGGCTGTTCGGCTCCGAGGAGCGCGACATCATTGCGCCGGCGATCGCCTCTGCGCGGGCCGAAGGCATCGATGCCGACGGTCCGCATGCGCCGGACACCGTGTTCATGCGCGCGCGCGCCAAGGCCGGCGGCCGCGGCGAGTTCGACGTGGTGGTCGCGATGTACCACGACCAGGGGCTGATCCCGGTCAAGTACCTGGGCGTGGAGAAGGGCGTCAACGTGACGTTGGGCCTGCCGCTGGTGCGCACCAGCCCCGATCACGGCACGGCCTTCGACATCGCGGGCAGCGGCCGCGCCGATGCCTCGAGCCTGATCGAGGCGGTGCGGATGGCGCGGTCGTTGGTGCGGGGGGCTGAGGCTGCGCGGGATTTTTTCTAATCAGTTGAGGACAGAGCAAAAACTGCTACGCAGTTTCTTGGTCTGTCCCGCAAAGTCTCAGATTTGTCCCGCAAGGTCTCAGGAACGCTTCAGGCTGTCGCGGATCTCGCGCAGCAGCATCACGTCTTCGGGTGTCGGCGCCGGCGGCGGGGCCTCGGTCGTCTTGCGCAGCTTGTTGATCTGCTTGACCATCAGAAAGACGATGAAGGCCAGGATCACGAAGTTCACTGCCACCGTGATGAAGTTGCCGTAGGCGAGCACGGGTGCGCCGGCCTTCTTGAGCTCGACCAGGGTGTCGGCCACGCCGGCCGGCCTGGGGCCGAGCACGATGTACAGATTCGAGAAGTCGAGCTTGCCGAAGATCAGGCCGACCAGCGGCATGATGATGTCGCTCACCAGCGAGTCGACGATCTTGCCGAAGGCCGCGCCGATGATCACGCCGACCGCCAGGTCGATGACGTTGCCCTTGACGGCAAATTCGCGGAACTCTTTCAGAAAGCTCATGTCGTGCACCTCTTCTGCGGCTTGTTTTGAACGCCGGCCAGTATAGGGTGGGCTTCGTGACGGCCCCGGTCGAGGGCGTGCGTCGCGCGCCCCGGTCACGTTGAATTCGCCTTTTACGCTCCGCTACAATCGCGGGTTGACCCAAGTCCCCCCGAAGAAGATTGAGGATCTCCATGAGTGACAGCAGCGTGAGCACCGCCGGCCGCCCCCGGATCGACACCAGCAAGCGGACATGGTTGATCGCATCAGGCTGCGCAGGCGCAGTGGGTGGCGTGGCCGTGGCCGTGCCGTTCGTGAGCTCCTTCCAGCCGTCGGAAAAGGCCAAGGCTGCCGGCGCGCCGGTCGAGGCCGATATCGGTGCCCTGCAGGTCGGCGAGAAGATGACCGTCGAGTGGCGCGGCAAGCCGGTCTGGATCCTCAAGCGTTCGCCCGAACAGGTCGCCGAGCTGCCCAAGCTCGACCCGCTGCTCGCCGATCCGCAATCCAAGCGCAACCCCGACGAATTCACGCCCGCCTACGCGCRCAACGACCACCGCTCGATCAAGCCCGAGATCCTGGTGGTCGTCGGCATCTGCACCCACCTGGGCTGCTCGCCCAGCGATCGCTTCCAGCCCGGCCCGCAGGCTTCGCTGCCCGACAACTGGGAGGGCGGCTTCCTGTGTCCCTGCCACGGCTCGACCTTCGACCTGGCCGGCCGCGTCTTCAAGAACAAGCCCGCACCCGACAACCTGCCGGTGCCGCCGCACATGTACCTCTCCGAAACGCGCCTCCTGATCGGCGACGACAAGAAGGCCTGAGGAGAACAAGAACATGGCTGAATTCCACGAAATTTCCCCCAACGCGCCGGCCGGCGAGAAGCTGCTCAACTGGGTCGACAACCGCTTCCCGCTGACCAAGCTCTGGAACGACCAGTGGGGCAAGTACTACGCACCGAAGAACTTCAACTTCTGGTACATCTTCGGCTCGCTCGCGATGCTGGTCCTCGTGATCCAGATCGTGACCGGCATCTTCCTCGTGATGCACTACAAGCCCGACGCCGCGCTGGCCTTCGGCTCGGTCGAATACATCATGCGCGACGTGCCCTGGGGCTGGCTGATCCGCTACATGCACTCGACGGGGGCCTCGGCCTTCTTCATCGTCGTCTACCTGCACATGTTCCGCGGCCTGATGTACGGCAGCTACCGCAAGCCGCGCGAGCTGATCTGGATCTTCGGCTGCGCGATCTTCCTGTGCCTGATGGCCGAGGCCTTCATGGGCTACCTGCTGCCCTGGGGCCAGATGAGCTACTGGGGTGCGCAGGTGATCGTCAACCTGTTCTCCGCGATCCCCTTTGTCGGTCCTGACCTGGCCCTGCTGATCCGCGGCGACTATGTGGTGAGCGACGCCACGCTCAACCGCTTCTTCAGCTTCCACGTGATCGCCGTGCCGCTGGTGCTGCTGGGCCTCGTGGTGGCCCACCTGATCGCGCTGCACGAAGTGGGTTCGAACAACCCCGACGGCATCGAGATCAAGGCCAACCGCGGCGCCGACGGCCATCCGGTCGACGGCATCCCGTCGCACCCGTACTACACGGTGCACGACATCTTCGGCGTGGTGGTGTTCCTGACGATCTTCTCGGCCGTGATCTTCTTCGCGCCCGAAGCCGGCGGCTACTTCCTCGAGTACAACAACTTCATCCCGGCCGATTCGCTCAAGACGCCGAACCACATCGCGCCGGTCTGGTACTTCACGCCCTTCTATTCGATGCTGCGTGCCATCACCAGCGAGATGATGTATGCGCTGATCGCCTGCGTCGTCGCGGGGGCCGGCTACGGCGTCTGGAAGGCCCGCTTCCCGACCTTCATCAAGGCCGGTGTCGTGGTGGTCGCCGTCGGCGTCATCGCGATGATGCTGTCGATCGACGCCAAGTTCTGGGGCGTGCTGGTGATGGGCGGCGCGGTCATCATCCTGTTCTTCCTGCCCTGGCTCGACCACAGCCCGGTCAAGTCGATCCGCTATCGCCCGAGCTGGCACAAGTATGTCTACGGCGTGTTCGTCGTCAACTTCGTGGTGCTGGCCTACCTCGGCGTGCAGCCGCCGTCGCCGGTCGGCGAACGCATCTCGCAGATCGGAACGCTCTTCTATTTCGGTTTCTTCCTGCTGATGCCGTGGTGGAGCCGCCTCGGCGAATTCAAGCCGGTCCCCGAGCGCGTGGTTTTCAACGCTCACTGACCGGGAGACAACAAGAATGAAGAAACTGATCCTCACGTTGATCGCAGCGCTCGGCATCGTCACCGGCGCGCAGGCTGCCGAAGGCGGCCTGGCCTGGGACAAGGCACCGAACCGCACCACCGACCTGGCGGCGCTGCAAAACGGCGCCAAGCTGTTCGTCAACTATTGCCTGAGCTGCCACTCGGCGTCGTTCATGCGCTTCAACCGGCTGCAGGACCTCGGCATCTCCGAGCAGCAGATCAAGGACAACCTCCTGTTCACGACCGACAAGATCGGCGAGACCATGAAGGTCAACTTGGACCCGCACCAGGCCAAGGAGTGGTTCGGCACGGTGCCGCCCGACCTGACCCTGGTGGCGCGCTCGCGTGCCGGCCACGGCGGCACCGGCGCCGACTACCTCTACACCTACCTGCGCACCTTCTACCGCGACGACACCAAGGCCACCGGCTGGAACAACCTTGCGTTCCCGACCGTGGCGATGCCGCACGTGATGTGGGAGCTGCAGGGCGAGCGCCGGCCGGTCTTCGAGAAGGTCGAAGCCCACGGCCATGAGACCGAGATCTTCAAGGGCTGGGAGCAAGTGAAGCCCGGCACCATGACGCCGATGCAGTTCGACCAGAACATGGGCGACCTCGTGAGCTTCCTGCAATGGATGGCCGAGCCGGCGCAGAACACCCGCGTCCGCGTCGGTGTCTGGGTGCTGCTGTTCCTGGTCATGGCGGTGGTTTTCACGTGGCGCCTGAATGCCTCGTACTGGAAAGACGTCAAGTAGTACCACGCCGATCCGGCGCCTCGTGCGCCGGGTCCCGCAGAGTGGGTTGCCCAAGCGACCCACTCTTTTTGATTTTTAGGAGTCTTTCGCCATGATGGTCCTGTATTCTGGAACGACCTGCCCCTTTTCCCACCGCTGCCGCTTCGTGCTGTTCGAGAAGGGCATGGATTTCGAGATTCGCGACGTCGATCTCTACAACAAGCCCGAAGACATCAACGTGATGAACCCGTACGGGCAGGTGCCGATCCTGGTCGAGCGCGACCTGATCCTGTACGAGTCGAACATCATCAACGAGTACATCGACGAGCGCTTCCCGCATCCGCAGCTGATGCCCGGCGATCCGGTCGACCGCGCCCGCGTGCGCCTGTTCCTGCTCAACTTCGAGAAGGAACTCTTCGTGCACGTCTCGACGCTCGAGAACCGCACCACCAAGGGCAACGAGAAGGCGATCGAGAAAGCGCGCTCGCACATCCGCGACCGCCTGACGCAGCTGGCCCCGGTGTTCCTCAAGAACAAGTACATGCTGGGCGACAACTTCTCGATGCTCGACGTCGCGATCGCGCCGTTGCTGTGGCGCCTCGACTACTACGGCATCGACCTCAGCAAGAACGCGGCCCCGCTCTTGAAGTACGCCGAGCGGATCTTCTCGCGTCCGGCCTACATCGAGGCGCTGACGCCGTCCGAAAAGGTCATGCGCAAGTGAGTCGCTGGCGCCGTCGCACATGATCAACGCGCTCGAATCGTCATCCACCCGCCCGTACCTGATCCGGGCGCTGTATGAATGGTGCACCGACAACGGCTTCACGCCGTATGTCGCGGTGCAGGTCGACGATACGGTGCAGGTGCCGCGCGAGTACGTCAAGAACGGCGAGATCGTGCTGAACATCAGCTTCGACGCCACCAGCTCGCTCAAGCTCGGCAACGACTTCATCGAGTTCAAGGCCCGCTTTGCCGGCACGGCGCGCGAGATCAGCGTGCCGGTCGGCCGGGTGATCGCGATCTACGCGCGCGAGAACGGCCAGGGCATGGCGTTTCCGGCGCCAGCGCCCGCGCCGGGCGATGGCAGTGCCGCACCGGCGGCCACGACCGCATCGACCACTTCGACCCGGACGCCACTGCGCGACGCGTCGCGCGGGACCGAGGGCGATGCGGGCAAGATCGTTCACTTGGTGCCCGGCGAGGACGCCGCGGAGCCTGCCGAGACCACCAGTGCAGACACCGAAAAGCCGGAAGACCCACCGCGTCCGCCGGCAGGTGGTGGCGCTCGCCCCTCGCTCAAGCGGATCAAGTGAACGCCGGGCCGCGCCCGCGACGTTAAAATTCAAAGCACGCCGCTTTAGCTCAATTGGTAGAGCACCCGCCTTGTAAGCGGAAGGTCGTCAGTTCGATTCCGACAAGCGGCACCATCCCGATTCATGACCCACGCAACGAACGCGACCGTCCTCCTCCAGGCCAGCCGTTCCACGACACAGCGCCGAATCGTGCTCGTCCAATGGATCCGCAAGACCCACGGCTGGATCGGCCTCTGGGGCGCGATCCTGGGCCTGATCTTCGGCATCGCCGGGATCTGGCTCAACCACCGCGCGGTGCTGAAGCTGCCGATGGCACAAGAGCGCGTCAACGCCCAGCTCGCACTGCCCGATCCGGCGCCTGCCAGCGCGCAGGACATGGCGCTCTGGCTGCAGGGCGCGCTGGCGCAGGCCGGCCCGCCAAATTCGATTCGCACCGAGCCCGCGCGAGCGGTCGCCTGGGCCGAAAAAGGCAAGGCCGATCCGCTGATGCAGCCCGAACGCTGGGTGTTCAACTTCGGCGGGCCCGACGCCATCATGCAGGCCGACTACTGGCGGGGCAACCGCTCGGTCGGCGTCACGACCACGCACAGCGGCTTCGTCGCCACACTGGCCAACATGCACAAGGGCACCGGCATGCCGGTGGCGTGGATCCTGCTCGTCGACACCCTGGCCGGTAGCCTGATCTTTCTGTCGATCTCGGGCGTCGCGCTGTGGATGCTGACCCATCGGCGCCGCAGCGTCGGACTGGCCATCTTCGGAGCCTCCGTGGCCCTCACGCTGGGCCTCGCGATCGCGCAGCTCTGAGGCGGCCGGGCGGGGGGTCAGCGCCGCGACATCACCTTGATCCGGATCGTCGCCACATCCCAGCCGCGCGATTTCAGCCGCGCCTGCAGCATGGGCGCCAGCTGACGCAGCTTGGCCGCCGCCGCGCTGCCGTTCACCAGCATGCACCAGACATCGCCCTCGGCGGGACCCGCCAGAATCGCGGGGCGCATCTCCGGCGGGATCAAATCCTGCACCGCGGCCAGACGCTCGTTGGCGTCGCGCGCTCGCGCGGCCAGGCTCGCAAGGGTGGGCGAGCCCTCGGTGGCCTCGAACAGGGTGACGGCGTGATAGCGGCGATTCATCGGCAATGGACAGGGGTCGGGAAGCTTCGGGCACACCGGCTAAAATCAGTGGTTTGCCGGCAATCCTGCGGGCCGGCCCGCTTGCCTTTTGGCAAAGCGCGCCCAAGTTCGTTCTCCGTCTATCTTAGGGATTTCGGTCGAGGCACCCGCATCCAGCGAGTGTGCATCGATCTCCATTCATGGCCACCAACTTCCTGACCCAAATTTTCGGCAGTCGCAATGACCGGCTCCTGAAGCAGTATCGCAAGACGGTCGAACGCATCAATGCGCTGGAGCCGTCCTTCGAGAAGCTCGACGACGAGGCCCTGCGCGCCAAGACGCAGGAGTTCAAGGCCCGTGTCGCCAAGGGCGAGTCGCTCGACGATCTGCTTCCCGAGGCCTTCGCCACGGTGCGCGAGGCCTCGAAGCGGGTCATGAAGATGCGCCACTTCGACGTCCAGTTGCTCGGCGGCATGGCCTTGCACAACGGCAAGATCTCCGAGATGCGCACCGGCGAGGGCAAGACCCTGACGGCGACGCTGCCGGTCTACCTGAACGCGCTCACGGGCAAGGGCGTGCACGTGGTCACGGTCAACGACTACCTCGCCAGCCGGGATGCCAAGTGGATGGGCCGGCTCTACAACTACCTCGGCCTCTCGGTCGGCATCAACCTGCCGCAGATGCCGCGCGAGGAAAAGCAGCAGGCCTACGGCAGCGACATCACCTACGGCACCAACAACGAGTATGGCTTCGACTACCTGCGCGACAACATGGTGTACGAGCCGGGCGACCGGGTCCAGCGCGGGCTGAACTACGCGATCGTCGACGAGGTCGACTCGATCCTGATCGACGAGGCGCGCACGCCGCTGATCATCAGCGGCCAGGCCGAGGACCACACCGACCTCTATCTGGCGATCAACAAGGTCGTGCCGCTGCTGGTCAAGCAGGAAGGCGAAGCCGATCCGCGCACCGGCGAGGGCGTCACCAAGCCGGGCGATTTCACGGTCGACGAGAAGACCCACCAGGTCTTCCTGACCGAGGACGGCCACGAGAAGGCCGAGCAGCTGCTGTCCGAGTTCAAGCTGCTGCCCGAGGGCGCCTCGCTGTACGACCCGGCCAACATCACGCTGATGCATCACCTGAATGCGGCGCTGCGGGCGCGGCATCTCTACCACCGCGACCAGCACTACGTGGTGCAGCAGGGCGAGGTCGTGATCGTCGACGAATTCACCGGCCGCCTGATGACCGGCCGCCGCTGGAGCGATGGCCTGCACCAGGCCGTCGAAGCCAAGGAAGGCGTCGAGATCCAGTCCGAGAACCAGACCCTGGCCTCGATCACCTTTCAGAACTACTTCCGCCTCTACGCCAAGCTCGCCGGCATGACCGGCACGGCCGACACCGAGGCCTACGAGTTCCAGGAAATTTACGGCCTCGAGACCGTGATCATCCCGCCGAACCGGCAGAGCAGGCGCGAGGACCAGCTCGACCGCGTCTACAAGACGACGCGCGAGAAGTACGAGGCTGCGATCCAGGACATCCGCGAGTGCTACGAGCGCGGCCAGCCGGTGCTGGTGGGCACCTCGTCGATCGAGAACTCCGAGATCATCGACGGCCTCCTGGAAAAGGCCGGGCTGCCGCACCAGGTGCTGAACGCCAAGCAGCATGCGCGCGAAGCCGAAATCGTGGCCCAGGCGGGCCGCGCCAAGATGATCACGATTGCCACCAACATGGCGGGCCGAGGGACCGACATCGTGCTCGGCGGCAATGTCGACAAGACGATCGAGGCGGTGGAGGCGGACGAGTCGCTCGATCCCGCCGCCAAGGCAGCCGAGACCGCCCGCCTGCGCACCCAGTGGGAGAAGGACCACGAATTCGTGAAGTCGCTCGGCGGCCTGCGCATCATCGCCACCGAGCGCCACGAGTCGCGGCGCATCGACAACCAGCTGCGCGGCCGCTCGGGGCGCCAGGGCGACCCCGGCTCCTCGCGCTTCTACCTGGGCCTGGACGACCCGCTGATGCGCATCTTCGCGGGCGACCGCGTGAAGGCCATCATGGACCGCCTCAAGATGCCCGACGGCGAGGCGATCGAGGCCGGCATCGTGACCCGAAGCATCGAGAGCGCGCAGCGCAAGGTCGAGGCGCGCAACTTCGACGTCCGCAAGCAGCTGCTCGAGTACGACGACGTCTCGAACGACCAGCGCAAGGTGATCTACCAGCAGCGCAACGACATCCTCGACGCGAGCGACCTCACGGCCCAGATCGAGGCGCTGCGCGAGGGCTGTTTCACCGACCTCGTGCGCCAGTACGTGCCGGCCGAATCGGTCGAGGAGCAGTGGCAGCTCGCCGCCCTGGAGAAGGCGCTGGCCGACGAGTGGGCCCTCGAGATCCCGCTGCAGAAGGAGGTCGAGGCCGCGACCGCGATCGGCGACGAGGATGTCGTCGAGAAGGTGGTCGCCGCCAGCAACGAGGCCTTCAACGCCAAGCTGGCCCTGATCGGCCAGGAGAATTTCACCCAGTTCGAGCGCATGGTGCTGCTGCAGAGCATCGACACCCACTGGCGCGAGCACCTGGCGTCGCTGGACTACCTGCGCCAGGGCATCCACCTGCGCGGCTATGCGCAGAAGCAGCCCAAGCAGGAGTACAAGCGCGAGGCATTCGAGCTCTTCGGCCAGCTGCTCGACTCGGTCAAGAACGAGGTCACGCGCCAGCTCATGACGGTGCGCGTGCAGTCGGGCGAGCAGTTCGAGGAAGCCGCCGATGCGATGGAAAGCCGCGGCGAGAACCTCGCGAACATCACCTACACGGCGCCGACCGAGACCGGCGAGGTCGAGGTGCGGGTCGACGAGGAAAGCCTGCGCCGCCAGGCGGCCAGCGGCCTCAGTGCCGGCGCCGCGGCCTTCGCGCGCGTCGGCCGCAACGATCCGTGCCCGTGCGGCAGTGGCAAGAAGTTCAAGCACTGCCACGGCAAGCTCACCTGACAGCCATCGACCAGGATTTCCTCATGCCTGTGAATCTTTCCGCTCCCGATCCCGCCGCCCTGCATGCGGTGCCCGGCGTTCGCATCGGCGTGGCCGAAGCGGGTGTGCGCAAGGCCAACCGCAAGGACCTGACGGTGGTGCTGATCGACGAGGGCGCCGCGGTCGGCGGCGTCTTCACACAGAACCGCTTCTGCGCCGCGCCGGTGCAGGTCTGCCGCGAACACCTGGCGCAGAACTTCGGCATCCGGGCGATGCTGATCAACACCGGCAATGCGAACGCCGGCACCGGCCAGGACGGTCTCGCGCGCACGCACGCCACGTGCATCGCGCTGGCGCGCCACCTGGACCTGGCGCCCGAGCAGATCCTGCCGTTCTCGACCGGCGTGATCATGGAGCCGCTGCCGATCGACCGCATCGAGGCCGGCCTGCCGGCGGCGCTCGCCGACGCCGCACCCGACCATTGGGCGCGTGCAGCCGAGGGCATCATGACCACCGACACCGTGCCCAAGGCCTTCAGCCAGCAGCTTCGGATCGGCGGCGCAACAGTCACGGTCACCGGCATCAGCAAGGGCGCCGGCATGATCCGGCCGAACATGGCGACCATGCTGGGCTTCATGGCGACTGACGCCAAGATCGATCCGTCGCTGATCCAGCCGCTGACCAAGGCGCTGGCCGACGCTTCGTTCAATCGCGTGACGATCGACGGCGACACCTCGACCAACGACTCCTTCGTCGTGATCGCGACGCAGAAGGCGGCGCACGGCACGATCACTTCGCTCGATTCCGCCGAGGGCCGCGCACTCGTCGAGGCGATGCAGAACGTCGCCCGCCAACTGGCCCAGGCCATCGTGCGCGACGGCGAAGGCGCCACCAAGTTCATCACTGTCCGGGTCGAAGGCGGCAAGGACTCGGCCGAGTGCCGGCAGGTCGCCTACGCGGTCGCCCATTCGCCGCTGGTCAAGACCGCGTTCTATGCCAGCGATCCGAACCTGGGCCGAATCCTCGCGGCGGTGGGCTATGCGGGCATCGCCGATCTCGACCAGACGGGCATCGACCTCTACCTCGATGACGTCCATGTGGCCGTCAAGGGCGGCCGCAATCCGGATTACCGCGAGGAAGATGGCCAGCGCGTGATGAAGCAGAGCGAGATCACGGTGCGGATCGCGCTCGGCCGCGGCAACGCCGTCGACACCGTCTGGACCTGCGACCTGAGCCACGACTACGTATCGATCAACGCCGACTACCGGTCATGAACGTCCAGTTCGAACGCCTGCTCCAGCGTGCCGAGCAACTGATCACGCGCATCGAGTCGATCCTTCCGCAGCCGCTGGCGGCGCCGGCCGACTGGAGCGCTTCGATCGCCTGGCGCTACCGCCGCCGCAGCTCGGGCCACGGCACGCTCGAGCCGGTGCGCCACGTGGCTGCGATGTCGCTCGACGCCCTGAAGGAAATCGACGTCCAGAAGCAAAAGATCGAGCGCAACACGCGCCAGTTCGTCGCGGGCAAGCCGGCCAACAACGTGCTGCTGACCGGCGCCCGAGGCACCGGCAAATCGTCGCTGATCCGCGCCTGCCTGCAGGCCTATGCGCCGCAAGGCCTGCGCCTGATCGAGGTCGACAAGGCCGAGCTGACCGACCTGCCCGACATCATCGAGGTGGTGGCGAGCAGGCCCGAGAAGTTCATCATCTTCAGCGACGACCTGAGCTTCGACGAGGGCGAGCCGGGCTACAAGGCGCTGAAGTCGATCCTCGACGGCTCGATCGCGGCATCGACGCCGAACGTGCTGATCTACGCGACCAGCAACCGGCGCCACCTGCTGCCCGAGTACATGAAGGACAACCTCAGCTACACCCATACCGAGGACGGCGAGGTCCATCCGGGCGAGGTGATCGAAGAGAAGATCTCGCTGTCCGAACGCTTCGGCCTGTGGGTCAGCTTCTACCCGTTCAGCCAGAACGAGTACCTGGCGATCGTTGCCCAATGGCTGTCCTCGTTCGGCGTCGACGCCAAGGCCGTCGAGGCGGCGCGTCCGGAGGCGCTGGTCTGGGCGCTCGAGCGCGGCTCGCGCAGCGGTCGCGTCGCCTACCAGTTCGCGCGCGACTATGCCGGGCGCGCTTGCGCCGCATGACCGAGGCGCGCAAGCACACCGAGGTCGCGGTCGGCATCCTGATCCGCGAAGACGACGCGCTGCTGCTGTCGACCCGGCCCGAGGGCAAGCCCTACGCCGGCTACTGGGAGTTCCCGGGCGGCAAGCTCGAAGCCGGCGAGACCGTCGAACAGGCGCTGCGGCGCGAACTGCACGAGGAACTCGGCATCACGATCGCGGGTGCCGAGGTCTGGAAGGTCACCGAGCACGACTACCCGCATGCGCTGGTCCGTCTGCACTGGTGCAAGGTGCACGCATGGACCGGGGACTTCGAGATGCGCGAGGGTCAGGCCATGTGCTGGCAGCAACTGCCGCTCGAGGTCGCGCCGGTGCTGCCGGGTGCGCTGCCCGTGCTGGGCTGGCTGGCCGAGGAACGCGGGCTGGTGGTCTTGGCGCCGCCGCCGACCGCCTGAGACGCGGAGGCTATTGCCGCTTGGGATCGCCGAACGGATCGTCGTCCGGCGRCGCGTCGGCCGGCATCCTGAACTCTTCACTGGCCCAGGCGCCGAGGTCGATGCCCTTGCAGCGGGCGCTGCAGAACGGCCGGTAGGGGTTGCTGGCCGCATAGACGCTGTCCTGCCCGCACGCCGGGCACCGGACGATCCGCTCGCCGATGGCATTCACTCCCGTCATTGGGAAACCTCCGTGCTGCGCACTGCGGTGCGAGCTTGCTTGGGGCGGCCCAGCGCGGCGCTCATGCGCAAAGTGTCAGTTCAAATGGCGTGTCGTCGGTGCTCTGGTGCAGCCGGTCGTCGGCCTCGTGGCGCATCAGGCGCACCGACACCATGAGCCGGTTGCCGGAGATCTCGGGGATCAGCCCGAGCTTGGGATCGATGCGCAGGCGCAGCAGCTGGAAGCTGCGGCCCTGCGGCAGGGTCTGCTGAAACTGGCCGTTGGCCGCGATCACCTTGTAGGGCACGTCGGCGTCGCGCAGCAGCTTGAGCAGCAGGTAGATCGATTCGGCCAGCGGCGCCAGCGTCGAGGACCAGCGCTCGAGGTCGGCGCGCCGTTCGTTGGCACGGCGATTCTGCCAGGCGTAATAGGCCGGCAGATCGAACTCGCAGGTACCGCCGGGGATGCCGGCCCGGCTGCGGATGCTCATCAGCCACTCGTTCTCGGTCAGGGCCTGGCCGGCCTTGCCCGGGACCGTGTTGAGGATGGCGAAATTGCTTTCGAGCTTGTTCACCACCTGGTCCAGCACCGACTCGGCGATCGCCGGATTGCCGCGGTAGCTGTTGAACACGTTCTTGTGCTTGTCGAGATCCCGCAGCACGTCGGCCTTGAGGTCGGCGCGCGCCGCCACGTCCATGATCTCGAAGATCGTGACGAGTGCATAGTGATGCAGCAGCGGCGAGTCGGCCGGAACGAGTTCGCCAAGACGACGGAACAGGTGTTCCAGCCGCAGGTAGGTCCGGATGCGCTCGTTGAAGGGGTACTCGTAGAGGATCACGCGTGGTGGCTTCCGGTTGCAGATGATAGCTTCAAGAGGCCTTCGAAGGCGCAGCGGGCGAGATCTTCCGAAYCGCCTCGAGCATGCGCCGGCCGACCACCAGCTGTCCATGCATCGACAGGTGCGTATCGTTGGGGAAATAATAGTCGCGAACCTTCTTTTTCTGCTCCTGCGAGAACGTGAAAAGGTCGGGGCCCAGTCCCGCCGCCTCGAAGGCGGTCACGAAACCTTTCGAATGTTCCGGCTTGACATACACGGTGGTCTTGTTCGGAATCACCATCCAGAGGATCGACCGCGGGCGCTGCGATTCGTTGAAAGCCCGCATCTGGGCGGCGTGCTGGACGGTGAGCTCGCCGTTCTCGTCGTCGGCCGGCCAGAAAGGGGCGCGGTCGCACAATGCACTGCTGAACATCGAGCAGCCGTCCGCGACCGGCCGCACCACGATGCGCTTGTTGGACAGGAAGTCGCCGGTCGCCTGGCGCGCGCGCTTGGTATTGCGGTAGATGTTGACGCCCGAGGTGAGCTTGCCGTCCCAGTTGATCGCCGGTGGCGGAACGTGGTCGAGCGGTGCGAAGAAGGGCTTGAGGCCGGCCAAGAAGGGCTTTTGCATCTTCGCGCAGGTCCGGCTGTTGGCCAGCCGGTCGGCGAGCAGGCGCTCTACGCTCTCGACGATCACGATCTTGCCGCGGAAGCCGGCCTGGTCGAGCCAATCGTTCAGGTCGCCGCACAGCGCTTCGTCGATCTGGCCCCAGAAAGTCGTCGTGACCCGATAACCCGCGCGCGTGAGCTCGGACTGCCAGCGGTTCGACATCGAGAAGCTGTCGCCGATCACCACGATGTCGGCCTGCGCAACCGGAGAGGCCTGCAGGTACTCGGTCGGCACTTGCGGCGGCTCGATGGTCCAGCCGAAGGCGTTCTCCGACAGCAGCCCGATGCGGGTCATGTCGCCATAGAAAGGCGAGGTCTTGAGCGTCACGATCAGCAGCCCGCAGATGAGGGCGAAGCCGGCCAGAAAGATCCGCAGCCAGATTTTTGCGGGCGTCATATCAGTTTTCCATTGCGCATTCGCGCCACCCGCGACGCATGAAACCGGCACAACCGAGGCGGGAGACACCGCGGAACTGGCTTTGCCAGGCCGCTGGTGTCGCCCCCTTGAGGGGGTACTCGGCTACACGAAGTGAGCCGATACGGGGGTGGGTTTTCATCTCAGAATTGGAAGTACAGGAAGGGGCTGTAGGAGCCCAGCTTCGACACGCAGACACCGAGCAGGATCACCGTGAACACGGCCATCGCCGCGGTGAAGACCCAGGCCAGGCGAGGACGCCCGGCCAGGGTCTGGGCCTGCGGCACCCAGCGCTGCAGCGTGATGGTCGGCGGCAGCGCGAGGCAGACGATGAAACCCACCAGCATGGTCTGGAAGAACTCGGGCTTGCGGTAGGGGATGGAGCCGAACTCGCTGAAGATCGAGTAGTTCACGCCGTTCATGCCCAGCATGCCCTTGTAGATGGCGGTGGCCGCGGTCATGCTCTCGGCGCGGAACACCACCCAGGCGATCATCACGCAGACGAAGGTCAGCAGCCAGCCGAGCACGCGCCCGAACACGCCCGGCTTGGCATTGCGCCGCACCTTGGCGTTCCAGAGGTGGTTGACCATCAGGAAGAAGCCGTGCAGGGCGCCCCAGATCACGAAAGTCCAGGCCGCCCCGTGCCACAGGCCGCCCAGCAGCATGGTCAGGAACAGGTTCAGGTAGCGCCGCGCCGGCCCCTTGCGGTTGCCGCCCAGCGGCACGTAGAGGTAGTCGCGCAGGAAAGTCGACAGCGAGATGTGCCAGCGGCGCCAGAACTCGATGATGTTGGTTGACTTGTAGGGCGAATTGAAGTTGAGCGGCAACTGCACGCCCAGGCACAGCGACAGGCCCACCGCCATGTCGGAATAGCCCGAGAAGTCGAAATAGATCTGCAGCGTGTAGGCCATGACACCGAACCAGGCGCTCACCACGGTCGGCTGCACGCCGTTGTGGACACCCGTGAACATCAGGTCGGCGTACTGGCCCATGGGGTCGCCGATGAGCAGCTTCTTGGCCAGACCGAAGACGAAGATCGCCAGCCCGAGCGACACCTTGTCGTAGTCCACGCGGTAGGTCGCCGGATTGCCGAACTGCGGCATCATCTGCGCGTGGTGCAGCACCGGGCCGGCGATCAGGTGCGGGAAGTAGGTGACGAACAGCACGTAGTGGATGAAGCTGCGCTCGCGCACCTTGTCCTGCCAGCAGTCGACCAGGAAGGCGATCTGCGTGAAGGTGTAGAACGAGATGCCGATCGGCAACGCCACGTGCAGCATCGGCAGCGGCGCGATGCCGGCCGCCACCAGCCCCTCGTTGACGTTGCCGACGAAGAAGTTCGCGTACTTGAAGGTGGCGAGCACGCCCAGGTTGACCACCAGCGAGACCACCAGCATGCGCTTGCGGGCCGCGTCGGTGCGGCCAGGGCCTCGGGTCAGGCGCAGTCCGGCCCAATAGTTGAAGCAGATCGAGCCGACCAGCAGGGGCAGTGCCTGGATGCTCCACCAGCCGTAGAAGAACAGCGATGCGAGCGCGAGAAAGCCGGCTGCCGCCCGCGCGTTTCGACTGCCGACCAGAAAGAACCCGAAAAGAACGATCGGGAAATAAAAAAAGATGAACGCGTACGAATTGAAAAGCATCTTGGGGGGGAGAGCTGTGCCGCAGGGCGTTCCCGCGCCGCATTCTTGTTATCTGGCGCACGCGCCGGCGGACCGCAGATTATCGCGTGTCCGCGTCGCACCAGCGCTTCCAAAGACTCCCGACCTCTAAGGAGAGTTCCGCCGGCGTGAGCTTCTCGTTGAAGATCACCGCGTCGGCGGCGGCGCGCCGCAGCGTGCGATCGGCCTGCTGCGCGATCACCGCCCGGACCGCTTCCGGCGTCCAGCCGGAGCGAGCCACCACGCGTTCCAGCTGAACCGCCTCGGAAGCATCGACCACCAGCACGCGGTCGACGTTCGTGCGCCAGCGCCTGGACTCCACCAGCAGCGGGACGTCGAAGACGATGGTCTGGCCGGCGGCCGCGGACGCTGCCTGCCGTTCGCACTCGGCGCCGATCAGCGGATGCAGGATGGCTTCGAGCCGGCGTTTGGCTTCGGGGTCGGCAAATACGAGTTCGCGCATCCGCGCCCGATCGAGGCCGCCATCGGGGGCGATCACCGACGGGCCGAATTCAGCCTCCAGCGCCGGCATGGCGGCGCCTTGCGGCTGTGCCACGGCGCGTGCGATCGCGTCGGTGTCGACCAGCTTCGCGCCGAGCCCGACCAGCATCGACGCCACGGTGCTCTTGCCGCTGCCGATGCCGCCGGTCAGGCCGATGCGCATGGTGCGCCGGCCTTCAGAGCCCCACCGCGCGAAGGATCGCGTCGGGGCCGAAGATCATGGCCGTGAAGCCGGCGCCGGCCAGGAAGGGGCCGAAGGGCACGTAGCCACCCTCGCGCAGGCCACTGCTGAACTTGAGCGCGAGTCCGACCACGACGCCGATGACCGAGGCCATCAGGATGATCGGCACCAGCGCCTGCCAGCCGAACCAGGCGCCGAAGGCAGCGAACAGCTTGAAGTCGCCATAGCCCATGCCCTCCTTGCCGGTGGTCAGCTTGAACAGCCAGTAGATGGCCCACAGCGAGACGTAGCCCGCCACGGCGCCCCAGACCGCGCTCGACAGCGGCACGGACGTGAAGCCGGCCACCGAGGCCAGCAGGCCGGCCCACAGCAGCGGCAAGGTGATGTCGTCGGGCAGCAGGGTGGTGTCCCAGTCGATCAGCGCCAGTGCCAGCAGCGCCGCCGCGAAGCCGCACCAGGCCAGGCCGCCGAACTGGCCCGGCGCGCGCCACACGCACCAGGCGAACAGCAGGCCGGTCGCGAGTTCGACCAGCGGGTAGCGCAGGCTGATCCGGGTGCCGCAGGACGAGCATTTGCCGCGCAGGAACAGGTAGCTCAGGACCGGGATGTTCTCGTACCAGCGGATGGTGTGCCCGCACTGCTGGCAGCGCGAGTGCGGAACCATCAGGTTGAAGCGCTCGGGCGGCGGCGCCGGCGCATCGTTCGCGCCRCCGAGCGCGGCGCACTCGGCCGCCCATTGCTGCTCGAGCATCTTGGGCAGCCGGTAGATCACGACATTCAGGAAGCTGCCGATCAACAGCCCGAACACCCCGGCCAACACGGCGTCCACCCCCTGCGACACCAGCATCAGACGACCTGGCCGAGCTTGAAGATGGGCAGGTACATCGAGACCACGATGCCGCCGATGATCACGCCCAGGAAGACGATGATGATCGGCTCCATGAGGCTCGACAGGCCGGCGACCATGTCGTCAACCTCCGCTTCGTAGAAATCGGCCGCCTTGCCCAGCATGTGGTCGATCGAGCCCGACTCTTCGCCGATCGCGGTCATCTGGATCACCATCGACGGAAACAGGTTGGCGTTGGTCATCGCGGTCGTCAGGCTGGTGCCGGTGGACACCTCCTGCTGGATCTTGACCGTGGCATCGGCGTACACCGAGTTGCCCGAGGCCCCGCCGACCGAATCGAGCGCCTCCACCAGCGGCACGCCGGCGGCGAACATCGTGGCCAATGTGCGGGTCCAGCGGGCGACGCAGGACTTGTCGATCAAGGTGCCGAAGATCGGCAGGCGCAGCAGCAGGCGGTCCATGACCTTCTGCACGCGCTCGTTTCGCTTCCAGGCCTGCAGGAAGAAATAGATGCCGCCGCCGATCACGCCGAAGATCAGCCACCAGTAGGCGACGAAGAACTCGCTCATCCCCATCACGAACAGGGTTGGGGCCGGCAGGTCGGCGCCGAAGGAGGTGAACACCTGCTTGAAGGCCGGGATCACGAAGATCATGATGATCGCCACCACCACGAAGGCCACCACGATGACCGAGGTCGGGTACATCAGCGCCGACTTGATCTTCGACTTGATCGCCTCGGTCTTCTCCATGTAGGTCGCCAGGCGGTCGAGCAGGTCTTCCAGGATACCGGCGGCCTCGCCGGCCTCGACCAGGTTGCAATACAGGCTGTCGAAATACCTGGGGAACTTGCGGAATGCCGCCGACAGCGACGTGCCGGTCTCGACGTCGCTGCGGATGTCGTTCAGCAGCTTGGACACGCTCGGGTTGGCGTTGCCGCGGCCGACAATGTCGAAGGCCTGCAGCAAGGGCACGCCGGCCTTCATCATGGTCGCCAGCTGGCGCGTGAAGATCGCGATGTCCTTGGGCTTGATCGCCTTGCCCGAGCGCATCCGGCGCTTCTTGATCTTGGTCGTGAGAATGCCCTGGCGCCTGAGCGCGGCCTGCACCTGGTTTTCGCCGGCGGCGCGGACTTCCCCGCGCACGGTCTTGCCGTTGCGGTCCTTGCCCTCCCATTCGAAGACGAATTCCTTGACCGTCCGGGACGATGCTGTTGCCGTTGCCATGGGATCTCCGCTTCCGTCGTGTGCTGATGCGTGCCTGCTGACGCGTGTTATTCGTTGGTGACTGCCAGCACTTCTTCGAGCGAGGTCAGGCCTTGCATGACCTTCTTCAGTCCCGACTGGCGCAGCGACCTGACCCCCTCGGCCTCGGCCTGCTTGGCGATGTCGAGCGCGCTGCCGTCGCGAAGGATGATCTTCTGGATCTCCTCGGTGATTGGCATCACCTGGTAGATGCCGACGCGTCCCTTGTAGCCGCTGTTGCAGGCCGAGCAGCCGACCGGGTGATAGGGCTTCCAGGAGCCGTCCAGGTCGCTCTCCCTGAAGCCGGCGTCGAGCAGGGCCTGGCGCGGCAGCTCGGTCGGCGCGCGGCACACGGTGCAGAGGCGCCGCGCCAGCCGCTGGGCCGTGATCAGGATCACGCTGGAGGCGATGTTGAAGGGGGCGATGCCCATGTTGCGCATCCGCGTGAGCGTGGTCGGAGCGTCGTTGGTGTGCAGTGTCGAAAGCACCAGGTGGCCGGTCTGCGCCGCCTTGATCGAGATGTCGGCGGTCTCGAGGTCGCGGATTTCGCCGACCATGATGATGTCGGGATCCTGCCGCAGGAAGGCCCGAAGCGCGGTCGCGAAGGTCAGGCCGGCCTTGTCGTTGACGTTGACCTGGTTGACCCCCGGCAGGTTGATTTCGGACGGGTCTTCGGCGGTCGCGATGTTCACGCCCGGCTTGTTGAGCAGGTTCAGGCAGGTGTAGAGCGACACCGTCTTGCCGGAGCCCGTGGGCCCGGTGACCAGCACCATGCCGTACGGCCGCCCGATGGCCGCGAGCAGGCGTTCCTTCTCGTCGGCGTCGTAGCCGAGGGCATCGATGCCCAGCCGGGCGCTGCTCGGGTCCAGGATCCGGATCACGATCTTCTCGCCGAACAGCGTCGGCAGGGTGCTGACCCGGAAGTCGATCACACGCTCGGGGCCGATCTTGAGCTTCATCCGGCCGTCTTGCGGGACGCGCTTCTCGGAGATGTCGAGCCGGGAGATGACCTTGATGCGCGAGGCCAGCTTGTCCTTGATGACCGTCGGCGGGCTGGCGATCTCGCGCAGTTCGCCGTCGATGCGGAAGCGCACCCGGTAGTTGTGCTCGTAGGGCTCGAAGTGGATGTCCGAGGCCCGCATGCTGAACGCGTCCAGCAGCATCTTGTGCAGGAAGCGGACGACCGGCGCGTCCTCGACTTCGGCCACCGCCGGGTCGTTGCTTTCGCTCGAGGTATCGGCCGACACCTCGTCGAACTCGAACTCGGCGCCGATGATGCTGTCGATGGTTTCGGAGGCGGTCACCGCCGCCGCTTCGATCATCCGGGAGAGCTTGTCGTACTCGGCGATGACCCAGTCCACGCCCATCTGCGAGGCGAACTTGATCTTCTCCGCCGCCTGCTGGTCCGAGGGATCGGCTGTGGCGACAATGAGACGATTGTTGCGCTTGCTGAGCACCACGACCCGGTAGGCCTGGCACAGCTTGGGGTCCAGCAGGTCCTTGGGCAGACGCTGGGGATCAATGGCGTCGAGGTCGAGCAGAGGGGCCCCGAAGGCGCTCGACAGCGTGTGGGCCAGGTCGGCCGCCGAGACGGCGCCGGTACCGGTCAGTTCGGCGATGAAGCTGGTTCTGCCGCTGAGGGACTTCTGGTAGATGTCTTCCGCGGTCTTGGCGGGGAGCTTTCCGGCCGAAACAAGTGCGCGCGCCAGGCCTGGAAGGGCAATCGGCGAGCTGTCTTTGACGATGGGTTCGGCTGCGGCCATTCAACGAATGTAAGAAACGTGAAAATTTGCTTCACGATCATCGCTGATCGCCCAAGYGCTGTAAACCGCCGCGCGGCAACAGTTCCGCGAAGCATTTGGCAATTACAGCCCTGAAAGGCTGGTCGGGGTGAGAGGATTCGAACCTCCGGCCTCTACGTCCCGAACGTAGCGCTCTACCAGGCTAAGCTACACCCCGATGGTGCTGGTTGCAAGAAATGTGAAGCGTCTGTGCCGCCCACTCGCGTGGGCGGGTCATCAGGCGCGTCGCTCAAGCAGCTGAGCCGCTAATTGTAGCAAAGCCGCGGAGTGCGAATTTGCAGAAAAACCACGAAGAGCGTCGATTGCGCGTTGCGCCTCGGCGGCCGCGGCGGCGCGGGTGGCTTCCAGGGCCCCGGTTTCGCGCACGATGGCGACGATCTGCGGCAGTTGCGCGGTGTCGCCGGCCTCGATGGCGCTGCGGATCAGCGCACTCTGCCCGGGCGTGCCGCGCTGCATGGCCAGGATCAGCGGCAAGGTGGTCTTGCCCTCGCGCAGGTCGTCGCCGACGTTCTTGCCGGTCTCGTTGGCATCGCCGGCATAGTCCAGCACGTCGTCGATGACCTGGAAGGCCGTGCCCAGTGCCTGCCCGTAGGCGGCGCAGGCTTCTTCCACGGCGGGCGGCACGCCGGCCAGCACGGCGGCCAGCCGGGTGCTGGCCTCGAACAGCTTGGCGGTCTTCGAGCGGATCACCCGCAGGTAGGCCTCCTCGTCGAGCGTGGCGTCGTGCATGTTCATCAGCTGCAGCACCTCGCCCTCGGCGATCACGTTGGTCGCCTCCGCAAGGATCTGCATCACGCGCACGTCGTTGGCGTCCAGCATCATCTGGAAGGCGCGCGAGTACAGGAAATCGCCGACCAGCACGCTGGCGGGATTGCCGAAGGATTCGTTGGCGGTGGGGCGGCCGCGCCGCAACGTGGATTCGTCAACCACGTCGTCATGCAGCAGGGTGGCCGTATGGATGAATTCCACCACGGCAGCCAGATTGAAGCGTTGTTCGCCGCGGTAGCCCAGGGCGCCGGCCATCAGCAGCAGCAGCGCCGGGCGCAGTCGCTTGCCGCCCGCGGAGATGATGTATTTCGAGACCTGGCTCACCAGTGGCACGCCGGTGTCGAGGCGGCGGGCGATCACGAGATCGACGCTGTCCATGTCTTCGGCGATCAGGCTGAGAACGGCGGCGGCGGGAGAGGTGTCGGCGGCGTGAACTGACAAAGGGGAGGGCGCTTGCGCGCTGCAGGAGGTGCGACGATGGCGCTGGAGGCCACAATGGCCGGAAGCCCTCGATTATAGGGACGGCCAGCCCGGGGACAGGAGGTGCGGAGCGCCGCCAGTGGCGCAGATGGCCCTGGATGCTATAATCGCGGGCTCTGCGGAATTCGCCGTGGAGCCATCCCAACGGATGAACAAGATCAAGAGGTCAATATGTACGCGGTCATAAAAACCGGTGGCAAGCAGTATCGCGTTGCTTCCGGCGAAAAAATTAAAGTAGAACAGATTGCTGCGGACGTGGGCCAGGAAATCGTGATCGATCAAGTGCTCGCAGTCGGAACCGGCAGCGAAATCAAGGTCGGCACGCCCCTGGTGTCCGGCGCCACGGTGACGGTCACGGTCCTGTCGCACGGCAAGCACGACAAGGTTCGCATCTTCAAGATGCGCCGTCGCAAGCACTATCAGAAACGTCAAGGCCATCGCCAGCAGTTCACCGAACTGCAAATCGGCGCGATCGCCGGCTAAGGAGCACATTCCATGGCACAGAAAAAAGGCGGCGGCTCAACGCGAAACGGGCGCGATTCCAAGCCCAAGATGCTCGGCGTGAAGCGCTTCGGCGGGGAACTGATCAGCGCAGGCTCGATCATCGTGCGCCAGCGTGGTACCCAGTTCCATCCCGGCGTCAACGTCGGCATCGGCAAGGACCACACGCTGTTCGCCCTGGTCGAAGGCAAGGTGTCCTTCGGCACCAAGGGTGCACTCAACAAGCACACGGTCAACGTGACGCCGGCGTAAGCCCTGTCACTTCGATCTGTTCGGAGCCCCGCTTTGCCGGGGCTTCTTCTTTTGTAGACTGGATGTTCTCATGAAGTTCGTGGACGAAGCCTTCATCGACGTCGCCGCCGGCGACGGCGGCAACGGCTGCGTGTCGTTCCGCCATGAGAAGTACAAGGAGTTCGGCGGTCCGAACGGTGGTGACGGCGGACGCGGCGGCCATGTGTTCGCGGTCGCCGACCCGAACCTCAACACGCTGGTCGACTTCCGCTATTCGCGCCGCCACGATGCCAAGCGCGGCCAGCACGGCATGGGCTCCGACATGTTCGGCGCCGCCGGTGACGACATCACCCTGAAGATGCCGGTCGGGACCATCATTTCCGACGCCGAAACCGGCGAAGTGCTTTACGAACTGCTGACGCCAGGCGAGGTGATCACCATCGCCAAGGGTGGCGATGGCGGCTTCGGCAACATGCGCTTCAAGAGCGCGATCAACCGCGCGCCGCGGCAGAAGACGCCCGGCTGGCCAGGCGAGAAGAAGAACCTCAAGCTCGAACTCAAGGTGCTGGCCGACGTCGGACTGCTGGGCATGCCGAACGCCGGCAAGTCGACCCTGATCAGTGCCATCTCGAACGCCCGCCCGCGCATCGCCGACTATCCGTTCACGACGCTGCATCCGAATCTCGGCGTGGTGCGCGTGGGCCCGGAGCAGAGCTTCGTGGTCGCCGACCTGCCGGGCCTGATCGAGGGCGCCTCCGAAGGCGCCGGCCTCGGTCATCTGTTCCTGCGCCATCTGCAGCGCACGCGCCTGTTGCTGCACGTGATCGACCTGGCCCCCTTCGACGAAGGCGTGGATCCGGTCGCGCAGGCCAAGGCGATCGTCGGCGAGCTCAAGAAGTACGACAAGACGCTGTACGAGAAGCCGCGCTGGCTGGTTCTGAACAAGCTCGACATGGTGGCGGACGACGAGCGCGCGGCGAAGGTCAAGGACTTCGTCAAGCGGATGCGCTTCAAGGGCCCGGTGTTCGAGATCTCGGCCCTCACGCGCGAAGGCTGCGAGCCGCTGGTGCAGGCGATCTACCAGCACGTCAAGGCACAGCAGGTGGCCGAGCAGCCGCCGACCGAAGTCGATCCGCGTTTTCCCGATCTCCAGCCATGAGTTCAATGCAAGGCTCTACCGTGCTGCGCGATGCGCGCCGGATCGTCGTCAAGGTGGGGTCCAGCCTGGTCACCAACGAGGGGCGCGGGCTGGACGAGAAGGCCATCGGCGAATGGTGCCGGCAACTGGCGTTGCTGGTGCGCGATGGCCGGGAGGTCGTGATGGTGTCGAGCGGCGCGATCRCCGAGGGCATGAAGCGGCTCGGCTGGCGGGTGCGCCCGCATGAGATCCACGAACTCCAGGCCGCCGCCGCCGTCGGCCAGATGGGGCTGGCGCAGGTCTACGAGAGCAAGCTGCGCGAGAACGGCATGGGCAGCGCCCAGGTGCTGCTGACCCACGCCGACCTGGCTGACCGCGAGCGCTATCTCAACGCGCGCTCGACGCTGATGACCCTGCTGGCGCTCGGCGTGGTGCCGGTCATCAACGAGAACGACACGGTGGTCACCGACGAGATCAAGTTCGGCGACAACGACACGCTGGGTGCGCTGGTCGCCAACCTGGTCGAGGCCGATGCGCTGGTGATCCTGACCGACCAGAAGGGCCTGTACACGGCCGATCCGCGCAAGGATCCCGCGGCCCGTTTCGTCGACGAAGCGGCGGCCGGCGACCCCGAGCTCGAGGCGATGGCCGGCGGGGCGGGCAGCAGCATCGGGCGCGGCGGCATGATCACGAAGATCTTGGCTGCCAAGCGCGCGGCCGGCTCCGGTGCCTCGACCGTGATTGCCTGGGGCCGCGAGCCCGACGCCCTGCTGCGACTGGCGCGCGGCGAAGCCATCGGCACGCTGCTGGTGGCGCAGACCGCCAAGCACCAGGCGCGCAAGCGCTGGATGGCCGACCACCTGCAACTGCGCGGGTCGGTCTCGGTGGATGCCGGCGCCGCGGCCAAGCTGCGCGGCGAGGGCAAGAGCCTGCTGCCGATCGGCATGACCGGCGTCGAAGGCGAGTTTTCGCGCGGTGACGTGATCGCCATCCGCGACGAACGGGGCATCGAGCTCGGACGCGGCCTGGCCAACTATTCGAGCGCCGAAGCGCGGATGCTGTGCCGCAAGCCTTCGTCGGAGTTCGAGCGCCTGCTGGGCTACGTGGCGGAGCCGGAGATGGTCCACCGCGACAACATGGTGCTGCTGCAGGGTTGAGGCTGACTGGCCCCCACGCTCCCCCACTGCGTGTGGGTCGCTGCCCCCCGAGGGGGCGCAGGCCGCCTTGGGGCGGCCCGGCGCCGGCCTGAGCCCCCTCGCTCCCCCACTGCGTGTGGGTCGCTGCCCCCCAAGGCGGCCTGGGACGGCCCCGCGCAGCGCTATTCCACTTCGCGCACCGGCGTCTTCAGGAAGCGGATCATTTCGCCGACCGAGGCGCGCGGCGCTTCGCCCCGGCACAGCCCCTGGGCCGCCAGCGCCTTGGTGTAGCTCGAATTGCGTTCGCCGAGGCGTTTCCATTCGGGTGCCGGCGTCGGCTCCCAATTGCCGTTGTTGAAGCGCGCGTAGCTCTTGTACTCGGCCGTGGCGCAGCGCAGGCCCTCGTAGAAGGCATTGAAGCCGCCGCCCTCCTTGTGGGCCGCGACCACCACGTAGCGAACCACGCCGTCCTTGGTGAGCGTGATGGTCGCCGGGTCGATGCCGAACTTGAGCGTCATGTAGCGCGGCATGTCGATGGCCACCAGCTTGTTCGGGTCGAAGGCCGGCGGCGGTGGTACCTCGGTTTCCTTCCAGTCGACCTCGCCGCCGAACAACTGCGCCTGGGCCAGGCCGGCGCTGCCCAGCACGCAGGCCAGCAGAAGGGTGCGGCTAGCGCGGAAGAGGGGACGGATCGTTCGTCGAGGCAGGGTCGTTGGCAAGATGGGCATTCGGGTTGGGATCGAAGCTGGCGCCGGGCGGCAGCTCGAAAGTCGGTTCGTGGCCCGCGCCGGGCGGATGGCGCTCGAATTCGCGGGCCCGCACATTGCTGCGCAGGAAGCGGTTGCGGAAATCCTGCCTTGGCAGGTAGCGGGCGAGTTCGGTCAGCGCCATCTCGTAGACGCCGCGCTTGAACTCGACCACCACGTCGAGCGGCACCCAGTAGTCGTGCCAGCGCCAGGCGTCGAACTCCGGATGGTCGGTGGCGCGCAGGTTCAGGTCCCAGTCGTGACCGGTCAGCTGCAGCAAATACCAGATCTGCTTCTGGCCCTTGTAGTGGCCCCGTGCGTCACGGCGGATGAACCGATCCGGCACCTCGTAGCGCAACCAGTCGCGGGTACGGGCGACGATCCGCACATGCTCCGGATGGAGACCCACTTCCTCGTGCAGTTCCCGGAACATGGCTTGCTCGGGACTTTCGCCGCGATCGATGCCGCCTTGCGGAAACTGCCAAGAATGGGTGCGTATGCGTTTGCCCCAGAAAACCTGGTTTCTCTGGTTGAGCAGGATGATGCCGACGTTGGGCCTGAAGCCGTCCCGGTCRAGCATAATCAAACCCCAATTTTTTGAACTGAGTCGATTATGCATGCCGGGTTGCGCACGGCAAGCGACCGGTTCCAGGACCGTTCAGGACCTGCCCTTCCGATCACCCGTTCCAGCCCCCTTCGAGACCGATGAAAGCTTCCCGATTCTTTATCTCCACCCTCAAGGAAGCGCCCGCCGATGCCGAGGTCGCCAGCCACCGCCTGATGATGCGGGCCGGCATGATCAAGAAGCTGGGCACCGGCATCTACACCTACATGCCCATGGGCCTGCGCGTGATCCGCAAGGTCGAGGCCATCGTGCGCGAGGAAATGAACCGGGCCGGTGCGGTCGAACTGGCGATGCCGGTGGTSCAGCCGGCCGAGATCTGGGCCGAGAGCGGGCGCTTCCAGGGCTACGGACCCGAGTTGCTGCGCATCAAGGACCGGCATGACCGCGATTTCGTCATCCAGCCGACCAGCGAAGAGGTGGTGACCGACATCGCCCGGCAGGAAATCCGCAGCTACAAGCAGCTGCCGAAGAACTTCTACCAGATCCAGACCAAGTTCCGCGACGAGCGCCGGCCGCGCTTCGGCCTGATGCGCGGGCGCGAATTCATCATGAAGGACGCCTACAGCTTCGACCGCGACCTCGAGAGCGCCAAGGCCAGCTACAAGATCATGTCCGATGCCTACCGCCGGGCCTTCGACCGCTTCGGGCTGCGCTACCGGGCCGTGGCAGCCGACAGCGGCGCCATCGGGGGCGACGTCAGCCAGGAGTTCCAGGTCATCGCGGCCACCGGCGAGGACGCGATCGTCTACTGCCCGGACAGCGATTACGCCGCCAACATGGAAAAGGCCGAGGCGCTGGCGCCGGCCGGTCCGCGCGGCGCCGCCACAGGCGCGCTGACGAAGACGCCGACGCCGGGCAAGAGCACCTGCGAGGACGTCGCCGCGCTGCTCGGCGTGCCGTTGGCCACCACCGTGAAGTCGCTGGTGCTGGCCACCGATGAACTGGACGAGGCCGGCAACATCAAGAAGGTGACGGTCTGGCTGCTGCTGCTGCGCGGCGACCACGACATGAACGAGATCAAGGTGAGCAAGGTGCCCGGCCTCGACCAGGGATTCCGCTTCGCCACCGCGACCGAGATCGAGGATCACTTCGGCTGCGAGCCCGGCTACCTGGGCCCGCTGAATCTCAAGCAGCCGGTGAAGATCGTCGCCGACCGCGAAGTGGCGGTCATGGCCGACTGGATCTGCGGCGCCAACGAGGTCGACTTCCACCTGACCGGCGTCAACTGGGGCCGCGACCTGCCCGAGCCCGAAGCGGTGGCCGACCTCCGCAACGTGGTGGCGGGCGATCCCTCGCCCGACGGCCGCGGCCTGCTCGCGATCGAGCGCGGCATCGAGGTCGGCCACGTGTTCGTGCTCGGCACCAAGTACAGCAAGCCGATGAACGCGACCTTCCTCGACGAGGCCGGCAAGCCCCAGTTCCTCGAGATGGGCTGCTACGGCATCGGCATCACGCGGCTGCCGGCGGCGGCCATCGAGCAGAACAACGACGAGCGCGGGATCATCTGGCCCGATGCCATCGCGCCCTTCACGGTGGTGGTCTGCCCGATCGGGATGGACCGCAGTGCCGAGGTCAAGACCGCGGCCGAGGCGCTCTACGAACAACTGCTGGCGGCCGGCATCGACGTGCTGCTCGACGATCGCGGCGAGCGCCCCGGCGCGATGTTCGCCGATTGGGAGCTGATCGGCGTGCCGCACCGGGTGGTGATCTCCGACCGCGGCCTGAAGGAAGGCCAGCTCGAGTACCAGCACCGCCGCGATGCGGCTGCGACCAAGGTGCCGGCGGCCGGCATTGCCGACTTCATCGCGCAACGCCTCGCGGCGGCCTGAGCCGGCGGCCTTGAAAGCCTCTGGCCTCTCCCGGCGCCAGTGCCTCGGCGGCGCGGCAGCTGGCGCGTTCTCGCTGGCCCTGCCGCAGAGCGCCTTCGCCGGGGCCCAGATCGAGGAGCCGCTGATCGACTCGGTGCGCACCGCGCTGAGCTCGGCGATCCAGAACAAGGCGCCGCCAATCCCGGAATTCGGCGACACCGAGGCCCGCATGGCCTACCTGCGCTGGCTCGGCGCGATGAGCGAGCGGCTCAAGAAGAAGCTGCCGGACTGGCCGACGCGCAAGGAGTTCCTGCAGACGGTCTGGTATGAGGCGCGCCGTGCCGGGCTCGACGTCAGCCTGGTGCTGGGGCTGGTCCAGGTCGAGAGCAACTTCCGCAAGTTCGCGGTCTCGAGCGCCGGCGCCCGCGGCTACATGCAGGTGATGCCCTTCTGGACCCGGGTGATCGGCGACAGCGACCCGTCCAAGCTGTTCCACATGCAGACCAACCTGCGCTTCGGCTGCGTGATCCTGCGCCACTACCTCGGCCGGGAGCAGGGCGACCTCTTCATGACGCTGGGGCGCTACAACGGCAGTCGCGGCCGCTCGCCGTATCCGGACGCGGTGTTCGCGAACCAGCGGCTCTGGGTCTTCAGAGACCGAACGGATTGAGCTCGCCCCCAGGTTGCCCGGCACTTCGTGTCCGGGCGCCCACCCCCTACCGGGGGCAACACCAGCGGMCTGGCRRAGCCAGWTCCGCGGTGTTTCACCGACGGGCCTGGCTKCGCCGGCCGGKGAAACYGGCGCTGTGYTTGYTYKTCGGCTGCGCGYAGCGCGCCYGTTGGTGGGCAGTCGCGGAACCGGCTTCGCCGGGCCGCTGACTGCGCCCCCGGTAGGGGGTGGGCGKCCCGACACGAAGTGCGGGACAACCTGGGGGCGAGTCACATCTTCGTCACCATCACCTGGTCGATGCGGAAGCTGTCGACGTCCATCACCTCGAAGGTGTAGCCGGCCCAGCTGACGCTGTCGGTGCGCTTGGGCACCCGGCGCAGCATCACCATCAGGAAGCCGGCGAGGGTTTCGTACTCGTCGACGTGGGGCAGGGTCTCGATGTCGAGCGCGCGCTGCACGTCCTGGATCGGCGTCACGCCGTCGATCAGCCAGGAGTTCTCGTCGCGCCTGACGATCTGCTGCTCTTCGTCCTGAGGGCCGACCAGGTCGCCCATCACCGTGCTCATGACGTCGTTGAGCGTGATGACGCCCACCACCAGGCTGTATTCGTTGACGATGATCGCGAAGTCCTCGTGCGCCTGCTGGAACAGCTCGAGCACTTCCGTCAGCGAGATGCGATCGGGGATCACCAGCGCCTTGTGCAGCGGCAGGCCGTGGTCGAAGGACAGCGGCTGGCCGCTCAGCACGCGCTGGAACATGTCCTTGGCGTCGACATAGCCCAGCACGTGGTCGATGTCGCCCTCGCACACCGGGTAGGCGGAAAAGGGCTCGGCGACGATGCGCGCCCGCAGCACCGATTCGGGGTCGTCACGCAGGAACCACGCGATGCGGTCGCGCGATGTCATGACGCTGCTGACCAGCCGGGTGTCGAGTTCGAAGACATTGGCGATCACCTGCTGCTCGCGCACCGCGAGCACGCCGGCGCGGGCCCCGGCCTCGGTCATCGCGAGGATGTCGGCCGAGGTGATCTTCTCGTCGCGATGCAGCGGCATGCCCAGCAGCTTGAAGAGCAGGTCGGTGGACACCGTGAACAGCCACACCAGGGGCTTGAAAGTGGTGATGAGGACCTGCATCGGCCCGACCATGCGCACCGCGAGCAATTCGGGGCTGCTCATGCCCAGCCGCTTGGGGAACAGGTCGGCGAAGACCAGGAAGACCGAGATGATGCTGGCGAAGGAGGCCAGGAAAGCGGCGGTCTTCGCCGCCTCGACGCTGAGCCAGATCTCGAACAGGCGCGCGAAGTACGGGCTCAGCGCGCCTTCGCCGACCACGCCGCCGAGGATCGCGACCGCATTGAGGCCGATCTGCACCACGGTGAAGTAGTGGCCCGGCTGCTCCTGGATGCGCATCACGTGCTCGGCGCGCGCGTCGCCCTCGTCCGCCATCTGGCGAAGCCTCAGGCGGCGCGAGGCCGCCAGCGAGATCTCGGCCAGGGAGAAGAAGGCGCTGGTCCCGATCAGCGCGACGATGATCAGGAGGTTCTGTGTCAGGGTCATGGTCGGTCGATGAAGACCGACATGGTGCCATGCGCCGCCGGGCCGCTCCCAAGGCGAATACCGCAGCGCTGCTGCGCGAAGGTTGCCCAATGAGCCGCCGGGCCGCTCCCAAGGCGAATACCGAAGCGCTGCTGCGCGAACGACCCGCTACTGGACGAACCCGATCCGGCTCCGGGCGGCATTGGCACGCGGCAGGTCTTCGACCCGGACCTCTTCGCGGCCGGCCAGCCGAGCATTGCCGAAGCCGGTCATCAGTGCGCGCCGCATCTCGCGCGGCGCCAGCGTGGCCAGCTGGTCGAGCACGTCCGCCCCGGGTTCCTCGGCCAGCCGGCGGCCCCAGTCGTGCTCGGCCCGGATCGAGGCATAGAGCTGGCGTGCGATCTGGCGTGCCGCCTCGGGCGAGGGCGGCTCGATCTCGAACACGTTCATGCGGTTGAGGATCGGTTCCGGGATGCCGCGCGGATCGTTGGCCGTCGTGATCCAGATCACCTGGCTGGCGTCGATCGCCACCTCGGCGAATTCGTCGACGAAGGCGTGCGCGGTGTCGTGCTCGAGCAGGTTGTAGAGCGCGCCCAGCGGGTCGTACTGGCTGTCGGTGCCGGCCTTGTCGATCTCGTCGATCACCATCACCGGGTTGGCGTACTGGCCCTCGACCAGCGTTTCGAACACCTTGCCGGGCTTCGAGCCCTTCCATTGCGAGGAGGCGCCCGAGAGCAGCCAGCCGGCGGTCATCGAGTTCATCGGCACCAGCGACATGCCAGTGCCCAGCAGTTCGGCCAGCTTCTTCGCGAAATGGGTCTTGCCGATGCCGGGGGCGCCGAGCAGCAGCATCGGCGTCACCTCGAGCCCGTCGCGGCTGTCCTGCGCCAGCGCCACATGGCGGCGCACGTCGTCGAGCACCTCGGTGAAGTTGGGCAGCTGGGCATAGAGCGCGGCCATCTCGGGCACGCCGCTGGGCTTGACCTGGAAGCGATCGGGACCGCGTTCGAGCATGCGCTCGTAGGTGGTGCGCAAGTGCTCGTGCTCGCGCTCGGGGAGCTTGGCGAGCTTGCGCTCGACGTCATGCGTCTGGAACACGCTGCGCAGGTTGGCGACCGGCAGCTGGAACGACGGCGACGCGGGGACGAGACTGCGGGAATCCATGGACACCTCCGGTTTCGAACACTCTTTGGACAGCATAAGCCGTGCCCGGGTTCGCAGGATGTCTAGGTTTTCTCGCTTTGGCGGGTTTTGGGGACCTGTCGCGCGGTGGTCACAGGCCGGGTCAGGCGGGGCTGGCGTTCAGCATCTGCTGCAGCTCGCCCGACTCGTACATCTCCATCAGGATGTCCGAGCCGCCGACGAACTCGCCTCTGACGTAGAGCTGGGGAATGGTCGGCCAGTTGCTGTATTCCTTGATGCCCTGGCGCACTTCGGCGTCGTCCAGCACGTTGACGGTCTTGAGGGTGCGGGTGTCGACCCCGACGGCCTTGAGGATCTGGATCGCGCGGCCCGAGAAGCCGCACATCGGGAAGCTGGCATTGCCCTTCATGAAGAGCACGAGGTCGTTGCTCTTGACGAGATCGTCGATGCGCTGCTGGGTGTCGGACATGGGTGACTCCTGAAAATTGGACTGGCCGGATTATTTCACTCCCGGCCAGAATCCGCCGGAGCAGCGCGCGATGCCGGCGAGGTCGTCGCGGCTTTGGACGGCTTCGAAGCCGCGATCGGCCAGCAGCCGCCGCACCGCGCCGGCCTGGTCGTAGCCGTGCTCGAGCAGCAGCCAGCCGCCGTCCTTCAAGTGGTTCGGGGCGGCCCGGACGATGCGTCGGATGTCGTCCAGTCCGTCGGCACCCGACACCAGCGCCTGCAGCGGTTCGTGGCGCAGCGCGGCCAGGTGCGGGTCGCCGGCCACGATATAGGGCGGATTCGAGACGATCAGGTCCAGCCCGCGGTCGGCGCCGTCCAGCCAGTCGGCCTGGGCGAAGCGCACCGGCAGGCCGAGCCGGTCTGCGTTGGCGCGGGCCACCGCCAGGGCGTCGGCACTGGCGTCGACCGCCGCGACCCGGGCGTCGTGCCGCGCATGCTGGATCGCCAGGGCGATCGCGCCGCTGCCGGTGCCGAGATCGAGCACCGCCGGTGCGGTCCGGCCGTCCAGGCACTGCAGCGCCCATTCGACCAGTGTCTCGGTGTCGGGTCGCGGCACCAGCACGCGGGTGTCGACCTGCAGGCCCAGGCCGTGGAATTCCTTCTCGCCGACCAGGTAGGCCACCGGTTCGCCGGCCACCCGGCGGTTGCACAGCCGCTCGAAGGCGGACCAACTGCCGTCGGCCAGGGTGTCGGTGTCGTGGGCCAGCAGCCAGGCGCGCTCGCTCGCGGCGCGGCCCAGCGCATGCAGCAGCAGCAGCTGGGCATCGAGCCGGTCGACGCCGAGAGCCGCCGCCGCGGCCAGCATCTGCGCTGGGGTCGAGGGTGACGTCACCGGACCATCCCCGCGTGGCCGGGCGGAAGTGGCGCGGCCCAGGCCAGGGATGCCGCGGAACCGGCTTCGCCGGGCCGCTGGTATCGCCCCCTTGAGGGGCTGAGGTCCGCGGCTCCAAGCCTGCCTGCGCAGGCTTGGACGGACACGAAGAGCCGCTGCCTTTGGCAGCGACTCGGGGCGCCGAAGGCGCTTCGGGGGTGTTTGTTCATCCCGGCAGGCCGGCTTCGAGCTCGGCGAGCTGCTCGGACTCGCGCGCTGCCTGCAGGGCGGCCAGCACATCGCCGAGGTCGCCTTCCATGATCGCCAGCAGCTTGTAGAGCGTCAGGTTGATGCGGTGGTCGGTGAGGCGGCCCTGCGGGAAGTTGTAGGTGCGGATGCGGTCCGAGCGGTCGCCGGTGCCGATCAGGCCCTTGCGCATGGCGGCGTCCTTGGCCGCGCGCTCGCTGCGGTCCTTTTCCTGGATCCGCGCCGACAGCACCTGCAGCGCCTTGGCCTTGTTGCGGTGCTGGCTGCGGTCGTCCTGGCATTCGGCCACGATGCCGGTGGGGATGTGCGTGATGCGCACCGCCGAATCGGTCTTGTTGATGTGCTGACCGCCGGCGCCGCTGGCGCGGTAGGTGTCGATGCGCAGGTCGGCCGGGTTGATCTGCACCGCCTGCGCCTCGTCGGGTTCGGCCAGCACCGCGACCGTGCAGGCGCTGGTGTGGATGCGTCCCTGCGTCTCGGTGGCCGGCACGCGCTGCACCCGGTGGCCGCCGGATTCGAAGCGCAGCTTGCCGAAGACGCCGTCGCCGACGATCCGGATCACCACTTCCTTGTAGCCGCCGAGCTCGCTCGGGCTCTCGCTGACGATCTCGCAGCGCCAGCCGGCGCGCTCCGCATAGCGCGTGTACATGCGCAGCAGGTCGCCGGCGAACAGCGCCGATTCGTCGCCGCCGGTGCCGGCGCGGATTTCGAGGAAGGCGTTGCGGGCGTCGTCCGGGTCCTTGGGCAGCAGCAGGCGCTGCAGTTCGTCGTCGAGCTGCAGCAGCTCGGTCTCGGCGGCCGCGATTTCATCCCGCGCCATCTCGGCCATCTCGGGCTCGTCGAGCATCTCGCGGGCGCTGGCCAGGTCGGCCTCGCGCTGCTGGTAGCGGCTGTAGCGGCCGGCGACCTGCGTGACCTCGGCATGTTCGCGGGAAATGGTTCGGTACTGCGCCATGTCGGACATGATGTCCTCGCGCGAGAGCAGGAAGTCGAGTTCGCCGAGGCGTTGCGCATAGCGCTCGAGTTGGTGACGCAGGAAGGGTTTCACGGGATGCGGGACAGGGCGGGTGAGAAGGCCGCAGCCGGGTGATGCGGCCGCGGGTGTGGCGGGGCGCACGGCGCCGCCGGAGCGACCAGCGTCGCTAACGCTCTTTGCGCGGTTCGTTGCGCAGGAACAGGCGCGAGAGGGTCTGTGCCGTCTGCTCGCGCGCCGCGGCATCGCCGGCATGCAGCTCGGCCAGGGCGCCGTGCAGCATCTTCTGCGTGAGGCCGCGCGACAAGGCCTCGAGCACCGCATCGACGCTCTCGCCCTTGGCCAGCAGCTTGCGCGCGCGGGCCAGCTCGATGGCGCGCCATTCGTCGGTCTGGGCGTTGAGCTGGCGGATCAGCGGCACCGTGCCACGCTGGTCCAGCCAGTGCATGAAGCTCTGGACGCCGGCATCGATGATGACTTCGGCCTGCGCCACGGCCGCCTGCCGGTTGGCGTGCCCCTGCTGTACGACCTGGGCGAGGTCGTCCACCGTGTAGAGGTAGACGTCCTCGAGCGCCTTGACCTCGGGCTCGATGTCGCGCGGCACCGCCAGGTCGACCATGAACATCGGACGGTGCCGGCGCAGCTTGAGCGCACGCTCGACCGCGCCGAGGCCGATCAGCGGCAGCGTGCTGGCGGTGCAGCTGACGACGATGTCGAACTCGGCCAGCCGGGCCGGCAGGTCGGCCAGCCGCATGGCTTCGCCGCCGAAGCGCGAGGCCAGCTTTTCGCCGCGCTCCAGCGTCCGGTTGGCGATCACGATGGATTTGGGCTGCCGGGCCGCGAAATGCGTCGCCGCGAGGTCGATCATCTCGCCGGCGCCGATGAACAGCACCCGCGTGTGTTGCAGGTCCTCGAACAGCTGGCCGGCCAGCCGCACCGCCGCCGCCGCCATGCTGATCGAATGGGCGCCGATCTCGGTCGCGGTGCGGACCTCCTTGGCGACCGCGAAGGAGCGCTGGAACAACTGGTTGAGCGTGCTGCCGAGCGCGCCGGCGGTTTCGGCGGCGCGGACGGCGTCCTTCATCTGGCCGAGGATCTGGGCTTCGCCGAGCACCATCGAGTCGAGCCCGCTGGCGACGCGGAAGGCGTGGCGCGCGGCGTGGTGGTCGTACAGCGTGTAGGCATGCGAGCGCAGCAGGGCCGGCGAGACGCCGCCGCTGTGGGCCAGCCAGTCGACCGTGTGCTCGAGCGCCACCTGGTCGGCGGCGCAATAGATCTCGGTGCGGTTGCAGGTCGAGATGATCGCGGCCTCGACGCCGGGATGCCGGTTCGAGCCGAAGGACGTCCGCAGGCTGTGCAGCGTCGGGGCGATCTGGTCGATGGCGAACGCGAAACGACCGCGCAGGTCGAGCGGCGCGGTCGTGTGGTTCAAGCCGAGGGCCCAGACTGACATAGCGCGTGATTATAAAATGGGCAAGGCCCGGACCACCCGCGGCCGCGAAAAAGGCCGCAACCGGGACGGCGAACTCTCTGCCATGTCAGCGCTGGACCTTGTCGATCACCTGCTCAATTTCGTCGCTCCAGCCTTCGCGGTCGGCTTCCTGACGGCGCTGCTGGGCCGGGTCGCGATGCGAAAGTCTGCCAAAGCGCCGGCCTGGTGGATTCAGGGTGCTATCAATTTCATAGTCGGCACGGCGGTCTTGGTGGCTGGCCTCGTGGTGTTCGGCCGCGACGGCAAGATGACTTCCTACGCCGCCCTGGTGCTGGCCTGCGCCACCAGCCAATGGCTGCTGGGCGGTGGCTGGCGCCGCGCCTAGCTCGCCAGGCCCGGCAAGACCGGCGGCGGCGACGGCGCGACGACGGGCGCCGGCACTCCGGGCGCGCCCGGATAGGCCGCTGCCCCCGGATAGGCCGCCATCGGCAGGTCCGCCGCCCGCAGCCCCTCGAGCATCGCGAACAGCACGTCGCTGCGCACGCCGCCCGCCAGGCGGGGGCTTTGCACATAGGCGATCGCCTGGAAGATCAGGAACCCCACCTCGACGCCCTCGAGCGTGACCGAGGGGGCTGGCGTGGACAGCACGCCCGGGTGATCGGCAAAGGCCGCCAGCATGACCTCGCGGGCCTTCGTGGCGTGGGTCGTCAGCGGCATCGGCAGGCGGATCAGCACCCGGCCCTCGGCATTGGAGAGGGTCATGTTGCGCACGGTCTTGGTGATGAATTCCGAGTTCGGCACGATCATCGTGGAGCGGTCGCCCAGCTGGATCTCGGTGGCGCGCACGTTGATGCGGCGCACGTCGCCCTCCGCATTCCCCAGCACCACCCAGTCTCCGACCTTGACCGGGCGCTCGGCCAAGAGGATCAGCCCCGAGATGAAGTTCTGCACGATGGCCTGCAGGCCGAAGCCGATGCCGACCGACAGCGCGCTCGCCACCCAGGCGATGCGCTCGATGCCGATGCCCAGCGCCGACAGTCCGAAGGCCACCACCATGATCCCGCCGACGTAGCCGAGCAGGGTGGTGATCGAGCTCTGCATCCCGGGCTCGAGGCCGGTGTGCGGCAGGTAGCGCTGCTCCAGCCAGCGCTTCACCACCCGCAGGGCGATGAAACCGATCACCAGCACCGTCACCGCGCTGATGATTGCACCGGGCACCAGCTGGATCTCACCGATCTTGATGCCGCTGCCGAACTTGCCACTGCGCTGGTAGACCTCGCCCGGGCTGGTGCCGAGCGGCGTCGCCAGCGCGATCACCATGTAGAAGAACAGGATCACGCGGCTCAGGCCGGAGAGCACCGCCGCCGCCTGGTCGAGGGAGCGCGGCTGCAGGCCGAAGCTCAGTTGCAGCTTCTGGCCGAAGTTGCTGCGTGACGACACCACCGCCGTGAACAGGTCGTCGGCGAACTTGAACAGCACATAGAAAGCGGCCGCCACGATGCCGGCCCAGGTGAGCTGGCTCGCCAGAAAGCTGGCCATCGCGACGTAGCCGATCGCCACCAGCACCCAGATCGCGATCAGGATCAGCGTGACCCCGGCCAGCAGCACACCGACCCACATCGGACGTTCGAGGCCGCCGAAGCCGGATTCGGCCGCGGAGGGCGCGACAGGTGCCGGCGGCAGGCTCGGCGCGTTCGGTGCCGCCTCGGCCACTGGCGCGCTGCGCAGGCGCAGCAGCATGGCGCCGATCATGGCCGTCAGGACCAGGGCGGTCATCACATGGGTGGCGACCACCGCGGCGAAGCTCGCCTCGATCACCGCATTCACCTGGGTCGGCGTCCACACCACCACGGACACCAGCGCCATGACCCACGGAAAGGGCGCGAGCCGCGCGGCCATCGGGTCCGAGATCGGCGGCAGCCGCCACGAAGGCCGTCCGTTGGAGAGCAGCGCGCGGCCCAGTCCCACCACGAAGGCGATGAAGATGCTCGACTGCACCACACTCTGGCCGAGCTTGCGGGTCTGGGGCCCCCAGATGCCATGGTTGTCGAACACGGCGAACACGCCTTGCGCCGCCAGTCCGACCAGCAGCACGTTGGCGGTGACGATCGCGATCACGAGCAGCGAACGCCGCAGCCGGCCGGGTGGCAGGAAGCGCGCGGCGAACCGGGCCAGCGCAAGCTCGGCCAGCCAGTTGCCCAGCACCGCCACCAGCAGGGCGACCGCCAGCGTGCCGAGCACGGCCGCCGCATGGGCCGGTTGGCGCGCGGTCTCGAAGCCCTCTTCGACTTCGGCGCCGAGCTGGTCGAGCCGGGCCATGTCGCCGGACCAGGCGTCATCGATGTCCTCCCAGAATTCCCGCCCGAGCGGCGAGGGTGCGCGCTCGGTCAGCTGGGCTTCGAACAGGGCGCGGCGCTTGGCCAGCAGCTCGCTGGCGCGTTGCTGGGCATCCACCGACACCAGCCGTGCAAGCCGGATATTGGCATCGAGCGCGTTGCGCTCCTTGGTCAGCGTGGCCCGGCGGCGGGTGATGTCGGGGTTCTCGGTCGCGCCTGCGGCTGGCGCGTTGCCGAGTTCACCGAGTCGGGCATTGAGGTCATTGAGCTCGCCGGTGCGGGCGGCGATGAACTTGTCGGTCGCGGCACTGATCGCGTTGAGCTGCTCGACCACGCTGCGCACGCTGGCGGTGGTCTCGATCTGTGACGGCACGGCCTCGAGCTGGCTTCGCAGCGACGCCACCGTGGGCGTGGTCTCGGTCGCGGGGTCCTGCGCCCAGGCGCCTGCGGCGCACAGCGCGAGAGCCAGCAGGAGGGCCTTGAGATGGGGGAGCCAGCGCATGGTCTTCATCATAGAAGCCGCTGGCTGCCGGTTCGAAACAAGCCGTCGGCGGGCTCAGGCCGGCGCCGGATCGCCGCGAGTACACGAAGTGACGGAATGCATGGGGGCTCCACATTCACGTGGGGCTGAAGCGGTCGACGCGGTCGGTGATGATGCCGTCGGTGCCCAGGGCGAGCAGCCGCTCGGCCGCCCATTCGTCGTTCACGGTGTAGCTCAGCGCGCGCATTCCGGCGTCGTGCACCTGCGCCACCGTCGCGCCGTCCCAAAGCGCGTAGTTGCAGACGACGGCGACGCAGCCGAGTTCCAGCGCCGCGTCGAGCCAGCCCTCGCGCAGCGCGTCCAGCAGCAGGCCGCGCGGCAGTCCGGGTTGGGCGGCGAGCGCACCGCGCAGGGCGTCGGGCGCAAAGGAAGTGAGCAGGGGCGGCGGCTGGGCCGCGTCTGTCCAGAGCTGCGCGGCGTGGCGGGCAACGACCTCGCCGGTCAGGCGCTCGACCCCGGGGGTCGGCTTGATCTCGATGTTCAACGCGTAGCGGTTCGCCAGGCAGAAGCGGATCAGGCCCTCGAGGCTCGCCAGCGGCTCGCCGGCGTAGCGGCGCGAATGCCAGGCACCGGCGTCGATCTGCGACAGTGCCGCCCAAGGCAACTCGCCTGCGATCCCGCGACCGCTGCTGGTGCGCTCGAGCGTTGCGTCATGCAAGAGGAAGGGCACGCCGTCGGCACTGAGCTTGGCGTCGCATTCGAACATGCGATAGCCGTATTCGGCACCGAGGCGGAAGGCGGCCAGGGTGTTCTCCGGCGCCAGCTTGCCGGCACCGCGATGGGCGATCCAGCGCGGGTAGGGCCAGTCGCATCGGGCAAGCTCCGTGCTGCGCACTGCGGTGCGAGCGCCTTCGGGCGGCCGGGCGGCGCTCATAGGGCAAGCTCCGTGCTGCGCACTGCGGTGCGAGCGCCTTCGGGCGGCCGGGCGGCGCTCATGCGCTCCTCTTACCGGAGCCGGCGTCGAACCAATGCAGCTTGTCCTGGCGCGCTGCGATCTTGACGGTGTCGCCGGCGACCGGCGGCGTGTGGCCCTCGTCGACCCGCATGATCAGCTGCTCTTCGCCGATGCGGCCATAGATCAGCCGCTCGGCACCCAGCAGTTCGACATGCTCGACCTGCACCGACCAGCCGCTCGCATCGAGGCTCAGGTGCTCGGGCCGGATGCCGAGGATCATGCCGGGCCGGACGCCAGGCGCATGCCTCAGCAGGTTCATCGGCGGCGAGCCGATGAAGCTCGCGACGAAGGTGGTGGCGGGACGCGAATAGACCTCTTCGGGCGTGGCGAACTGGTCCATCACGCCGCCGTTCATGACGATGATCCGTTCGGCCAGCGTCATGGCCTCGACCTGGTCGTGGGTCACGAACAGCGAGGTGATGCCGAGCTCGCGGTGCAGCTTCTGGATCTCGAGCCGGGTCTGGGCGCGCAGCTTGGCGTCCAGGTTCGACAGCGGTTCGTCGAACAGGAACACCTTGGGCTGGCGCACGATGGCACGGCCCATGGCGACGCGCTGGCGCTGGCCGCCCGAGAGCTGGCGTGGCTTGCGTTCGAGCAGGTGACCGAGTTCGAGGATCTTGGCCGCCTTGTCGACCCGGGTCTTGATCTCGGGCACCGGCACCTTGGCGATCTTCAGGCCGTAGGCCATGTTGTCGAAGACCGACATGTGCGGATAGAGCGCGTAGTTCTGGAACACCATCGCGATGTCGCGCTCGGACGGCTCGAGGTTGTTGACCACGCGGTCGCCGATGCGAATCTCGCCGGCACTGATTTCCTCCAGGCCCGCGACCATCCGTAGCAGCGTCGACTTGCCGCAGCCCGAAGGCCCGACGATGACGACGAATTCGTGGTCGGGGATCTCGGCGCTGACGCCATGGATGACCTGGTTGGCCTTCGGGCCGTGGCCGTAGCGCTTGATGACGTTGCGAAGAGAGAGTGCTGCCATGTCTTTTTAGTCAGTTGAGGACAGAGCAAATTGCTTCGCAACTTGGTCTGTCCCGCAAAGTGATTTACTTTTCCGTGTCCACGAGGCCCTTGACGAACCATTTCTGCATCAGGATCACGACCAGTGCCGGCGGCAGCATCGCCAGCAGCGCGGTGGCCATCACGATGTTCCATTCGTTCTGGCCGTCGCCGCCGGCGATCATGCGCTTGATGCCGATCACCACCGGGTACATGTCCTCGGTGGTGGTCGCGAGCAGCGGCCACAGGTACTGGTTCCAGCCGTAGATGAACTGGATCACGAACAGCGCCGCAATCGAGGTCTTCGACAGCGGCAGCAGCACGTCCCAGAAGAAGCGCATCGGGCCGGCGCCGTCCATGCGGGCAGCCTCGATGAGCTCGTCGGGCACGGTCATGAAGAACTGCCGGAACAGGAAGGTGGCGGTCGCCGAGGCGATCAGCGGAATCGTCAGGCCGGCGTAGCTGTTGAGCATGCCGAGGTCCGAGACGACCTGGTAGGTCGGGCCGATGCGCACTTCGACCGGCAGCATCAGCGTCACGAAGATGGCCCAGAAGCACAGCGTCTTGAACGGGAAGCGGAAGTACACCACCGCGAACGCCGACAGCAGCGAGATCGCGATCTTGCCGAAGGTGATGACCAGTGCCGACACCAGGCTGACCCACATCATGCGGGCCACCGGCGCGGTCGATCCGGCGCCGGCCGTGCGACCGAACAGGGCCGACTTGTAGGTCTCCCAGAGGTGGCCGCCGGGCAGCAGCGGCATCGGCGCCTGCACGATTTCCTGGGCCGAGTGACTCGATGCCACGAAGGCCAGGTAGAGCGGGAAGGCGACGATCAGGACGCCGAAGATCATCACGGCATGGGCCAGGATGCCGAGCGTGGGGCTTCGTTCGACCATGTCAGTGCCCGCCCGGCCGCCCGAAGGGCACTGAGCGCCCCCTCGGGGGGCAGCGATACGCGAAGCGATGAGCGTGGGGGCTGGTCATCTTAGTAGTTCACCTTCTTTTCAACGTAGCGGAACTGGATCACGGTGAGCACCACCACGATCGCCATCAGCACCACCGACTGCGCGGCCGAGCCGCCGAGGTCCATCGCCTTGAAACCGTCGTAATACACCTTGTAGACCAGGATCGAGGTTGCCCGGCCCGGCCCGCCCTGGGTCGCCGCATCGACGATCGCGAAGGTGTCGAAGAAGGCGTAGACGATGTTGATCACCAGCAGGAAGAAGGTGGTCGGCGACAGCAGCGGGAACTGCACCGTCCAGAAGCGGCGCAGGGGCCCGGCGCCGTCGATGGCGGCGGCCTCGATCAGCGACTTGGGAATCGACTGCAGGCCGGCCAGGAAGAACAGGAAGTTGTAGGAGATCTGTTTCCAGACCGCGGCCAACACGATCAGCGTCATGGCGTGGGTCGAGTTGAGCAGGTGGTTCCAGTCGATGCCGATCTTGCCGAGCGCGTAGGCGATCACGCCCAGCGAGGGCGAGAACATGAAGACCCACAGCACGGCCGCCACCGCGGGTGCCACGGCATAGGGCAGGATCAGCAGGGTTTTGTAGAGCATCGCCCCGCGCACGATGCGGTCGGCGAAGACGGCGAGCACGAGCGAGATCGTCAGGCCGAAGAAGGCCACCAGGATCGAGAACAGCGCCGTGGTCTCGAAGGAGTCGATGTACTTCGGGTCCGAGAACAACTGCTTGAAATTGTCGAAGCCGACCCATTCGGTCGAGGTGCCGAAGGCATCCTGCATCTGCATCGATTGCATCAGCGCCTGGCTGGCTGGCCAGAAGAAGAACACGATGATGACGGCCATTTGCGGCGCTAGCAGCGCCCAGGGCAGCCAGCCCGAGCGAAAGACGACGCGTTTTTCCATGAATCCCTCAAAAAGAAACCCCGCCGGTTCTTAGGCCCGGCGGGGCTGCGAGTCTATCGTGTGTGGCGCCCCGCCAAGCACCTTGCCAAGCACCGGCAAGCACCCTCCCCGCTTGGCGGGGAGGGCAGGGTGGGGTGCCAACCTGAATGCCGAAGGCAAATAAAGGCGTCAGCCTTTATTTGCCTTCTGGAAGCGTTCCAACTGCTCGTTGCCACGCGTCACGATGGCGTCGAGCGCTTCCTTGGCGGTTTTCTTGCCGCTCCAGACCTGCTCGAGCTCCTCGTCCTCGATCGCGCGGATCTGCACGTAGTTGCCCAGGCGGATGCCGCGGCTCTTGTCGGTCACCTTGCGGATCATCTGGGTCACGGCGACGTCGGTCCCCGGATGCTCCTTGTAGAAGCCGGACTTGTCGGTGAGCTGGTAGGCCGCCGTGGTGATCGGCAGGTAGCCGGTGCGCTTGTGGCTGGCCGATTGCACTTCAGGTGTCGAGATGAAGCTGAAGAACTTGGCGATKCCTTTGTACTCTTCCGGCTTCTTGCCCGCCATCACCCACAGGCTGGCGCCGCCGATGACCGTGTTCTGCGGCGCGCCCGGAACGTCGGGGTAGTAGGGCAGCGCCGTCAGGCCGTAGGCGAACTTGGCGTTCTTCGCCACGTTGCCGTAGAAACCGGACGAGGTGGCGATCATGGCGCACTCGCCGGACACGAAGGACGCCTCGGGCACGTTGCCACGACCCTTGTAGATGAACAGGCCCTGCTTGGCCATGCTCGCGAGGTTCTCGACGTGGCGCTGGTGCAGCGGCGAACTGACCTTCAGGCGCGTGTCCAGACCGGACAGGCCATTGTTCTTGGTCGCGAACTCGACGTTGTGCCAGGCCGAGAAGCTCTCGAGCTGGGTCCAGTTCTGCCAGGCCGTCGTGAACGGGCACTTGTGKCCGCTGGCCTTGAGCTTGGCCGCGGCGGCGACCACTTCGGGCCAGGTCGCGGGCGCCTTGTCGGTCGGCAGGCCGGCCGCCTTGAAGGCGTCCTTGTTGAAATAGAAGATGGTGGTCGAGCTGTTGAAGGGAAAGCTCAGCATCTGGCCGTTGGGCGCCGTGTAGTAGCCGGCCACCGCGGGAATGTAGGCGCTCGGGTCGAACTTCTCGCCGGCGTCCTTCATGACCTGGCCGACCGGCACGATGGCGCCCTTGCTGGCCATCATGGTCGCGGTGCCGACTTCGAAGACCTGCAGGATATGCGGCGCGTTGCCGGCCCGGAAGGCGGCGATGGCGGCCGTCATGGATTCGTCGTACTGGCCCTTGTAGGTCGGCACGATCTTGTAGTCCTTCTGGCTCTCATTGAACTGCCTGGCCAGGTCGTTGACCCATTCGCCGTTGACGGCGGTCATGGAATGCCACCACTGGATCTCGGTCTGGGCCAACGCGGATGTGGAAAGCGTTGCGGCCAGCGCCGATGCCATGGCGAGCGTTTTGAATCGCATGAAGACTCCTGAGGGGGAAATGAAAGCGCGGATGCTAGGTCGCGCGTATGACACGACAGCGTCACATATTCTTTGCGCGCCACGAAGCGTCCACCAGCCGGGGAAACCCTTTTGGTGCGCCGCGGCAGGCACGTCGTGCTGCGGCGCACCATGCTAGCATCGTCATTCGACTTTCTGGCCCCGGAATGAGCAAGACTTCACTCGACAAAAGCAAGATCAAGTTCCTCCTGCTCGAGGGCATCCATCCTTCGGCGGTGGAGGTGCTGCGGGCCGCGGGCTACAGCAACATCGAGTCGCTTTCCGGTGCCTTGCCGGATGCCGAACTCAAGGCGCGCATCGCCGATGTGCATTTCCTCGGGATCCGCTCGCGCACGCAACTGACGGACGAGGTGTTCGCCGAGGCGCACAGGCTGGTGGCGGTGGGGTGCTTCTGCATCGGCACCAACCAGGTCGACCTGGAGGCTGCGCGGGAGCATGGCGTAGCGGTCTTCAACGCCCCTTATTCCAATACCCGCTCGGTGGCCGAACTGGTGCTGGCCGAGGCCATCCTGCTGCTGCGCGGCGTGCCCGAGAAGAGTGCGGTGGCGCACCGGGGCGGCTGGCTCAAGTCGGCCGAGAATGCCTTCGAAATCCGCGGCAAGACGCTGGGCATCGTGGGCTACGGCTCGATCGGCGCGCAACTCTCGGTGCTGGCCGAGGCGCTTGGCATGAACGTCTGCTTCTTTGACGTGGTCACCAAGCTGCCGCTCGGCAATGCGCGCCAGGTCCGCCTGTTGCCCGAGTTGCTGGCGCAGAGCGACATCGTGAGCCTGCACGTGCCCGAGACCCAGGCCACGCAGTGGATGATCGGCGCCGCCGAAATCGCGGCCATGAAGCCGGGCGCGATCCTGATCAACGCCTCGCGCGGCACCGTGGTCGAGATCGAGCCGCTGGCCGAGGCCCTGAAGGCGAAGAAGCTGCTGGGCGCCGCGATCGACGTGTTCCCGGTCGAGCCGCGCAGCAACAGGGACGAGTTCCGGTCGCCGCTGCGCGGACTCGACAACGTGATCCTGACGCCGCACATCGGCGGCTCCACCATGGAGGCGCAGGCCAACATCGGCCTCGAGGTGGCCGAAAAGCTGGTGAAGTACAGCGACAACGGCACCTCGACCTCGTCGGTGAATTTCCCCGAGGTGGCGCTGCCGGCGCACCCGGGCAAGCATCGCCTGCTGCATGTGCACCGCAATGTCCCGGGCGTGCTGTCGGAGATCAACCGAATCTTCTCGGACAACCAGATCAACATCGCCTCGCAGTTCCTGCAGACCAACGAGAAGGTGGGCTACGTGGTGACCGACATCGATGCCGCCTCGTCCGACCTGGCACTCGAGAAGCTGGCCAAGGTGCCTGGGACGATCCGCAGCCGGGTGCTGTTCTAGCCGCGGCAGCGTGGCCTGCGGGCGCTTGAGCCGTCCCGCTTCATTCCCTCCCGAAATCGCCCTCAAGGCGCTCCGCCGGGCCTCCGGCGCTGTGCATCGAATGAACACGGGCCGCCCTTTTTGTGAAAGGGTGTAAGGCCATCATGGTCTTTTTATCGACGTTGGCAACGAATTGGTTGCATTTCTCGCCCGTTGTCTATGACAAAAGACTTAGTTCTAGGCTGAAAAGAGGAGAGGAGTAACCCGATGTACCTGAACAAAATGTAGGAAAAATCCGACTCCACTTGCTTGCGTTGACATGACTAAGGCTGAAAAATCATGTCAATTGGAGGAATCAAGTGTGAAAGTAATATCAAAGTTTACCTGCCTCGTGTTGCTGGCGATCCTGGCCGGCTGCGGTGGTGGAAGCTCGGGCAGCGGCACCTCAGGTGTGGGCGCGACAGCCGACACCACAACGGCGGCCAAGTCGGCCGACGCGGAATCGACCGGCGATGCAGCAGCGCTGGCCGCAACCGGAAGCAAGCAAGCCGCCGTGCAGAAGCTCGACGCGAGCTGGATCAGCATCGCGACCGAAAACCAGTTGTTCACGGTCCCCAGCGGCACGCTCGTCCAGTACGGCGTCGACTCCTCGTGGGTCCAGAAGACCATCAGCGGCACCGCGTATTGCAGCAGCGCCTTCTTCGGCAGCGATCCCGCCCCCAACGTCCTCAAGGGGTGCTTTGCGCAGACCGGCTCGACAACGACGGCCACGACCCCCACGGCTTCCACGTTGTTGGCGAATGAAGGCGCTTCGTTCACCGTCGCCACGGCCACGACCGTGCAGTACGGGGTCGGCACGAGCTGGGTCCAGAAGACGGTGACGGGGACGGCGACCTGCAACAACGTCTATTTCGGCCAGGATCCCGCGCCTGGCGTCGCCAAAGCCTGCTATTCGGCGAGCACGACAACGACCCCGACGACCCCCACGACCCCGACGACTTCCACGTTGTTGGCGAATGAAGGCGCATCGTTCACCGTCGCCACGGCCACGACCGTTCAGTACGGGGCCGGCACGAGCTGGGTCCAGAAGACGGTGACGGGGACGGCGACCTGCAACAACACCTATTTCGGGCAGGATCCCGCGCCTGGCGTCGTCAAAGCCTGCTATTCGGCGAGCACGACAACGACCCCGACGACCCCCACGACCCCGACGACGTCCACGTTGTTGGCGAATGAAGGCGCATCGTTCACCGTCGCCACGGCCACGACCGTGCAGTACGGGGCCGGCTCGAGCTGGGTCCAGAAGACGGTGACGGGGACGGCGACCTGCAACAACACCTATTTCGGGCAGGATCCCGCGCCTGGCGT